>JBBIPQ010000036.1:0-16111 GCA_037442785.1 Nitrospirota bacterium | reverse complement strand
TGTCGAGCTTGCTCATTGTATCGATAGTGAGGACCACAAAGAGGACAAAAAAGAAGAGGCTACCGAAAATAAAGAGATTCCTGACTCCTTTGTTGCTCATAGACACCTCCTTGTTTTTCTTCCGACACAGTCGGTGATTATAGTGTTAAGGAAACAAGGTTATGCCTTCCATGATGTAAATCATAGGACTAACCGCCATCGAGAAGATGTCTTATCCTCTTGAGAAGTTCCCTGGGAGATACGGGTTTTGAGATAAATTTGCTTTCTTCTATTGAATCATCCTTCAGTATGTCAAAGGAATAACCACTCATAAAAAGGCTCTTGATACCTGGCCTTATCTCCCTTATCATCTCATAGACCTGTTTTCCGTTCTTGCCAGGCATTATCAGATCCAATAAAACAAGGTCTACGTTTTCTTTCTTTTCAAGAAACTTATTAAAAGCCTCTTCTCCATCAGAGGCCTCGATAACATTGTATCCGCTTCCTTTCAATATCTCTGAGATCAAACTTCTTACCTCAGGATCATCTTCTGCAATCAGGATTGTCTCGTTACCACCTTTTATCTCTTCATAACGAGTTGACCCAATTTCTTCCCTTCCAGGATAACCCAATAACGGGAGATATATCTTGAAGGTTGTTCCCTTATTTTGTTCGCTGTATACATCTATATAGCCATTATGTTGTTTGATGATGCTATAAACCATTGCCATACCAAGACCAGTGCCTTTACCGACCTCCTTAGTAGTAAAAAATGGTTCAAAGATCCTTTCCTTTGTTTTATCATCCATTCCTATGCCTGTGTCTGATATAGCTATCAGGGAATACAATCCGGTTTGTCCGAAGCCATGAGTTTTTACAAACATCTCATCTATACGAACCTTCTCAGTTCTTATCGTGAGAATCCCTCCTTCTGGCATTGCGTCCCTTGCATTTGTTACAAGATTCATAAGCATCTGCTCTATCTGACCACTGTCAGCCATTACAGGGAGATCGTCCTCTGAGAGAAGGACCCTTAATTCTATATCTTCCCTTATGAGCCTCCTGAGCAGGTTATGAATGCTTCTTATCGTATCATTAAGGTCTATTGGCTTAGGATTTGTTGTCTGTTTTCTACTGAAGGTAAGGAGGTTCTGCACAAGGTTTGCACCCTTTTCTGCACCTCCAAGTATATGGCCTACCCGAACAGCCACAGGATCATCCTTTTCAAGGTCTTCAAGGATAATACTGGAATAACCGATTATTGCAGTGAGTATATTGTTAAAGTCATGGGCAATCCCACCTGCAAGCTGTCCGACAGCTTCCATCTTCTGTGCCTGAATAAGCTGTTCCTCCAGTCTTTTATAATCCGTTACGTCCTGAACTGTGCCTGACATATAGATCGGTTTCCCGGCAATATCATATGTGACCTCCCCTTCTTCATGAACAATCCTCTCTACCCCGTCAGGACGCATGATTCGATGGTCTATGCTATAAGGCCTTCTCCCGTAAAGGGCATCTTCAACAGCCTCCTTAACCTTTTTCTGTCATCGGGATGAACAAATTCTAAAAAGGATTCATATTTAAGTGATTTGCCCTGCTCGATACCAAAGATATTGTAAATCTCATCTGACCAATAAAGTTCATTTTTTTCTATATCCCAGTCCCAGCTACCGAGTTTAGCTATATGCTGAGCCTTTTTCAGCCTTTCCTCGCTCCTTCTCAATGAAATCAATAGTTCCCTCAGGGTATCGGCTGTATTGTTAAAGGAATTTGCAAGCGTTGCTATCTCATCTTTGCCCTTTGGTTCTATCCTGACATCAAGATTGCCTTTACCAATCTCCTTCACACCATCTGTAAGTCTCCTGATAGGAGAGACTATATCGCTTCTCAAAAAGAAGACAACGAATATAGATATAAGAATAAAAACACCGATCATATAAAACCTGAAGAGATCGTATTCCTTCAATTCTCTTATGTAGTCCTTTTCGAGGAGTCCGGCAAATCTGTCTATCTTATAAACGTATTCATGTATTCTTGAGTCAAAGATCTCCATATTGATCCTGTTGTTATCTCCTGTCTCCTCAACTACCTTTAGAAGTGCCGGTTTTAAATGGTTATTCCATTCTGCTATTACATCTCTGATAATATTAAGAGGTTCTTCATACTCAAGGGGCTCTATATTTAGTTCCTTATTACCTTGCATAAGGTCTTTCATTATTCCATCACAGGTATCTATTTCATGCTTGAGTTCTATACTGTAAGAATCCCTTTTAATCGCCTCCTCTGTCTCTATTATCTTATGGGCAAGCCAGGCAGTCTCAAAAGCGCGAAATCTCAACTCACCAGTCAGATTTATCCTCGTGGCCTCTCCCCTGATATGATGGGTTAATACAAAACTTTGATTAATAAAGATGATAATGGTAACACTGATCAGAAGGCTTATGAATAAAAACTTTCCCGTCAGAGACCTGAATAAAGCCATACTAAAGCCATATCATAAATATGGCAAAAAACCAAAATAATCTGATAAAATCTCGGTCAGAGGAGGTGTAGCATGAAGACCTTTATTTGGATTCTTTTGATATTCTTAATAATGCCAGAATTTGCTCAGGCAACTGAGAATAAGTTTGCGTCAAATCCACTATTAGAGGAAATGCATCACCTTGATAATGCCTTTAAAGAGATTGTCTCTGCTGTAGCTATCGGGGATGGCAACAGGGTCTATAAGTCCATAGAGTCTCTTCACGGCCTGAGGGAGAAGACGCATCAGGCAATAGAATCAGGCATGGTGAGGCTACCGAAGAACCATAACAGGTTAAAGGAATTTTTAAAGCTCGATATAAGGTTTCATACGGAGTTAGATTTGCTCTCAAAGGCAGCTCACAAAAATAACAGTAGAAAAATGCTGTTACTTACAAAGAGGCTCCTTGATGGCTGCGTAAATTGTCACAGGGTCTTTAAAAGATAATGGAGAGATATGAGGTGATTGATAAAGAGACCCTATGGGAGGGGAGATTCCTCCGGACACTGATGCTCCGGTACAGGGATTCTTCAGGAAATGTAAGGACCTGGGAGGCTATAGAAAGGGTCAATTGTAAAGGCATAGTGGCTGTTGTACCAATCACAGATGATGGTTCTGTATTATTGATAAGGCAGTTCAGACCCCCTTTGAATGGATATGTGATCGAGTTTCCTGCTGGATTGAATGACCGGGACGAGACACTCGAGACTGTTGCAAAAAGAGAGCTTCTTGAAGAAACAGGTTATCGTGCAGGGGAGATTAGATTTCTTGGCAGAGGTCCTTTATCGAGCGGCTCCTCTGTGGAGGTAATGACGGTCTATGTTGCAAAGGGTCTCGAGTTTGTGGGTCAAGGGGAAAAGGATGAGACCGAGGAGATTGAGGTTATTAAGGTACCTATAGATTCTATCTGGGAAAAGCTGAAAGAATTAGAGGACAGGGGTGATTTTATAGATCTCAAAATCCCAGGCCTTGTTGCAATAGCTGTCAAGACCCTATCCCTTCAACCATCTTTTAAAAATTCAGAAACTACTTCAAACCCTAATTTGTAGTAATGGCAAACCGATCCTCTGTCTGCCATTTTCTCCCCTGAATAGATTTGATTTTCTAAAAGAATGATCTCCTCTATCCCCTGTGTGTTGTGGCCATATATTAGCAAGCAAAGACGGGGACAGGAATATTGTATGTTTCCCGAATCTCTTTGAGAGTTTATCAACAACATCGTAGACCCTCTCCATCTTCTCGACCCTCCGGACATCATCAAAGAGTGAATACTGCACCTTTTCAGCGGGTATAAGACCTGTAAGTATAACGCCTGTCTGGCGATATAAACTGGAGGGATTAAATATCTCCCCAAAACCCTTTATTATGAATTCAAATAACTCAGAGGGATAGGCTGATGGATGATTAAGCCTCATCTCTATTCCTGTATCCTTAAAGTCCTGTGTCCTGAGGAAAACAATAATACCCTTTGCCAGGAGTCCGTGCCTTCTTGCCTTTATACATGCATTCTCAAGGTTCTTTGTGAGTTGAGCTATCAAAAAATCATGTTCATTAGATGGAGGGGTGAAGGTCTTTGCCTTACTTATTGTGTGATAGGTGTTTTTCTTTTCCCTGTTTACAGGGAATATACATCTTCCGTTCAGTTCATGCCATACCTCCCTGTAAGGCTTTGAAAGGTGTCTATTAACAAAGGACTCATCTTTTCTGGCGAATTCGAGGGCTGTCCTTATACCAAATTTTCTTAAAAGTGCTGCTGTGTTAGGGCCTATTCCCCATATATCCTCCACAGGTATCTTATCAAGATAGAGATGTATCTCTGTTCCTGGTATAGCTGTTATGCCACCTGGCTTTCTGTACCTTGAGGCTATCTTTGCAATAACCTTTGTTATGCTGAGTCCTATTGATACGCTTATATCAAGCTCCCTTCTTATGGCATCTTGAATAGCCATTGCAATGGATTCATAAGAGCAGTTATTTGGTCTTCTGAGACCTGTAAGATCTACAAATGCCTCATCTATGGAGTACTCCTCTACATCGGGTGAGTATCTCCTCAGGATCTCAAAGAGCCTGAGGGAAAAGAGGCTATAGGTCTCGTAATCAGAGGGAAGTATTATGGCATCAGGACATATCTTTTTGACCTCGAATATCCTCATTCCCCTTTTTATCCCCATCTTCTTTGCCTCATAGCTTGCAGCAGCCACTATCCCCCTCTCCTTTCCTGTAACAACCGGCCTTCCCTTCAGGTGAGGGTTAAGGGCCTGCTCACAGGAGGCAAAAAAGGCATCCGCATCCACATGGAGTATCGCCCTTGGCCATGAATAGATACTGACAGGTCCTTCCATCACTTATACTTTCTTATAACGGCTGTAACAACCCCGGCTATATTAAGTTCCCTCTTTGGCCTTATAGGCCTGTACCTCTCGTTGGCTGGAATAAGGGTTATGGCCTCTCCCCTTTTTCTTAGAAACTTCATTGTCCACTCACCATCAACCTGGGCAATGACTATATCTCCATTCTTTGGTAATAGGCTTCTATCGACAATAACCATGTCGCCAGGAAGTATACCAGCCCCTGACATGGAGTCTCCGGATACCCTGAGGATAAAGGTCGAATCAGGATTATTGACAAGAAACCTGTCAAGGGAGATGGTGTCAGCCAACTCCTCCTCAGCCGGGCTTGGGAAGCCCGCCTCTACAGTGCCAAGGATCCTTATAGATTCTTTCATGGATAAAGGTATAAGCCTTCCCTTCCCATCCCTTTTCAGAACCTTCAGAGCCTCAAGTTTATTTACCAGCTTAAATACGGCATTCTTTGACCTCAGCCCTGTTATCTCTCCTATTTCTGAATAGGATGGCATCCTTCCGTTTTGTTTATAGAAAGAGATCAAGGCCGTGATCCTGTATTTCAGATTCTCATTCATACAACATTATAGTGAACATTTGTTCACCTTGTCAAGACCCTTTCCATCATCTATTTCTTTTGTGTTTTTGAGGTCTTATGCCCATTTAAATGCCTCCTTCACTTTATTCAGATGTGATGTTAGATATATTCAAATCCAACGATAGGCAGTGCTTTATTTCTGGATACAGGATATAGATACAGGATTCAGGACGGATGGATGAGCCTCTTTATAATTCCCTCGAGCCTGAAGACGATGGTTGCCTCTCGCCCCTCAAGCTCCCGGAGATGTCCCAACTTCATCGGGGTTAGGTTATCCGTAATCCTTCTACATAGATAATTTACACAGAAGACATCCCTCGCCTTAAGGCAGCAACCTGTAGGTGTCAGAAAATAGCATGAGTCCAGGCTATGAGGAAATTCTGGCAGATTAACACCAAGCAGGAGATTTATCAAAAGGGTCTCTACTGAATACCTTAACTCAATCCCCCTGCCGCAGCAATCCTTGTTTAATGAACCACATTTAGCACATTCTGAAGCTAATCCTGTTTGAATCCTCTCAATCTCTATAGCCTCAATTGCCTCTCTTAGTTCTGAGAGGAGGGACAGCATCTCCTTATTCTTATAGAATATTTCACCATGGCTTTTCAGTAAGTCTTTTGCGAGGTGTATCTTTTTTGCCACACCTCTGGCATCACTTGCGGTAGATTTCATGATGATTCCGTTTTAAAGCCTCTTGTTCATGGTCAAACATAGATAGCTTTATCATATCACATTTTGGTCAGCAGCTAACCCTGGGAAAAAGAAACCTTCGCTTATATTCAGGGTGAATGTTATAATAAATTCAAATGTTTGATTTCTGTGTCCTTACAAAAGACAGAAATGGTCGTGCTGGATTGATAACTACTGACAGGGGAGAGATCCAGACACCTGTATTCATGCCTGTTGGGACAAATGCCACTGTTAAGGCAATGACTCCTGATGAGCTCAAGGAGATAGGTGCAGAGATAGTCCTTGCAAATACCTATCACCTTTATCTCAGACCAGGGCATGAAATCATCAAATCCATTGGGGGGCTCCACAGGTTTATGAACTGGGATAGACCTATCCTGACTGACAGCGGAGGTTTTCAGGTCTATAGCCTTGCACTCCTTAGAGATATAACCGAGGATGGCGTCTATTTCAGATCCCATGTGGATGGCTCAATGCACTTTATCGGCCCTCATGAGGCGATGATGATTCAATCAGCCCTTGGCTCTGATATAGCGATGGTCTTTGATGAATGCACACCCTATCCTGCCACATACGAATACACCCTGAACTCCCTCAGGCTCACAACAAAATGGGCGAAGAGATGTAAGGATTGGAAGGAAAGGGAGGGTTCAGGTCAGGCCTTATTTGGTATTATCCAGGGAGGCATGTTTATGGACCTGAGAAAAAGGAGCCTTGAGGAGCTCCTTGAGATCGGCTTTGATGGTTATGCTGTAGGAGGGCTGAGCGTTGGAGAGCCAAAGGAACTCATGTATGAGATTATAGAATTTATAGGCCCTCTCCTTCCTGAAGACAAACCAAGATACTTAATGGGAATAGGGGATCTGATGGATATCATCGTTGCTGTTGAGGCGGGTTTTGACATGTTCGATTGTGTGATGCCAACAAGGAATGCCCGTAATGGAACCCTTTTTACAAGTACCGGTAGGATAAGCATTAAGAGGGCAGAGTATAAGACTGATAGTGCTCCCCTTGACCCGAACTGTAATTGCTACACCTGCAGGAACTACACAAGGGCATACCTCAGACACCTCTTCCTTACAAAGGAGATCCTTTCCATGAGATTGAATACAATACATAACCTGCATTTCTATATCGAATTCTTCAGGAAGATGAGAAGGGCAATAACAGACGGATATTTCAGGGAATTCAGGGAAAGATGGGAAGAAATCCTTTTGAGAGAAGCCGTTCTGTAAAGAGGGTCCTTATCTACACCTTGATTGCCAACTCCTTAGTTGCGCTGGCAAAGATCATTTATGGATATCTCACACACTCCATAGCGATACTGTCTGATGGTTTCCATTCCTTCTTTGATGGTATATCAAACATAGTTGGACTTATTGGCGTGAGCATTGCCTCCCATCCGCCTGATAAGAGGCATCCCTATGGTCACAGAAAGTATGAGACCCTGTTTACCCTCATAATAGCTGCAATGATCTTTATAACCTGTTATCAGATCCTCAGGAATGCCTATGAATCATTGTCTAATTCCCCTAAGGCGACCATTACCCCAGCAAGCTTCATAATCATATTCATAACACTCGCCATCAATATTGTGGTTATGGTTTATGAGTCAAGGAAGGGGAGAGAACTCAATAGCGAATTTCTCATAGCTGATGCAAGGCACACAAGAAGTGACATCTTTGTATCCCTATCCGTTATCCTTGGCCTTATCCTTTTCAAGGCTGGCTATACCAGGGCGGATGCGGTCGTTGGTATTTTAATAGCCTTTCTCATTGCAAAGATGGGATACGAGATAATAAAGGAGGCATCTTCTATCCTCGTTGATACGGTCTGCATTGATACTGGTCTAATTGAGAAGGCCCTGATGGATGTGGAGGGTGTGAAGGGCTGTCATGATATAAGGACGAGGGGGACGATCAAGTCCATATTCCTTGACCTTCATGTATGCGTCAGGCCTGATATAACCCTGGAGGAGGCCCACAATATTGCTGACAGGGTTGAGGAAATGATCAAGGAGAGATTCCCCGATGTGGTTGATATTGTTGTTCATGTGGAGCCTGACAAGGGATAAAGGGTATCAATCCTGATATATCCCTGAGGACAATGTCTGCACCGGTCTCAAGGAGGGTTTCATAGGGATAGGGACCTGTTGCAACCGCTACAGCTATAGCCCCGTGAACCTTTGCGCATTCCACATCCCTTGGGGTATCACCAATAATAATGCAGTCCTTATAATCAATATCATCTCTGTAAAGATCCCTGAACCTTTTGACAGCAACTGGAAGAAGCCTGTTTCTCTCCTCCTCATCATCACCAAAGGCACCTATGGAGAAATACTGGTCAATGCCAAAAGGTCCCAGTTTTATCCTGGCCCCATCTTTAATATTGCCTGTCAGGAGTCCCAATACAGTATCCTTAGTGGCACTGAGAAGGGTCAGGGTCTTATGGATAAAAGGCTTGAGATGCCTCTGCGGATTATTGATCTGAATGCTCAGGTGCCTTAAATAACTCTGGCAGAGGGCTTCTATGCTTGCATTTTCATGGTTCAGGCCATGGTTTCTCAATGCCTCCTTCATGATCTGTAAGTCTGTCTTACCAGCCATGCTTATTCCATTAAAGGCATTCTGTATCGAGAAGACCTCTTCAAAGGCAAGATTCAGTGCCCGGGTCCCTGCCCCTCCAGAGTCTATAAGGGTTCCGTCAATATCAAACAGAAGTAATTTCATGGGTTATTATAACCTGACTGGACTTTTAAAGAAAAGATTATTGTCCCTTATGTCATTTCACCCTGCCCTCTGGGTGAATTGACCCAAAGATTGAATAATAAACACCCATGACACCTTATGTCCTGATTTGAGGGTTTTGTGAACCTAAAATTTTCGTTTTAGAATCAATGGGTTACAAATATTTGACATTTCAGGGACTAATCCATATAATATGATTGTTTCTGGCACTTATCTTGCTATCTTACGGAGGATTTATCTTATTTTAAGGAGTCGTCATGACAAAACGTGTAATAATTCTGATTATTGTTTTCTTATTTTCTGGGATTGCCTATTTGGCCTATGCAGGTATCAGTGGCTCAAAGCATGACCTGTCAAAAGGAAGTCTTTCACCCTGTATATTCTGTCATACCCCCCATAATTCGAGGACCGATGCAACCCCATTATGGAATTTGGTAAACAGGAATGTTACATATCAGATGTATAGCAGTCCGACTATGAGTAACCCAAGTCCATCTGCACCCTCAGGGATGTCCCTTGCCTGTTTGTCCTGTCATGTTTGTCCTGTCATGATGGAGCTGGTGTAACTGGAGACAATATACACCATATTATGACCATTAACAAACCCGAGTATATAAATGAGGCAGACTGCTCTAAATGTCATCCTGGGAGCAGGCCATATCCTCCAAACCCTATATATTCTGATATACTCTTGACAGCTATTACTCCGGACTTGAGGAATGATCATCCAATTTCAGTTCCATATCCGACCTCTGCCCAGGACCCTGACTTTTTCACTCCACCTGATATGCAGAAGGGCTGGCCTGATGTTCCATTTTATGATGGAAAGATTGAATGTGGTTCCTGTCACGATCCACATGATCCGACAAATACTCCCTTCTTGAGAAAGTCAAATGCAGGAAGTGGTCTCTGCTTGACCTGCCACAATAAGTAAACCTTACAGCATCTTATGACATTCTCTGCATAGGGTATTGAACTGCATCCTCAGGAGTCTATCTTCCTTTGTCTTTCCGTGGGGCTCGTGACAGGTTATGCAGGTAATCCTTCCTTCGTTATCAAGGGGGAGTTTCTCTGGTTTTACTGATGCCTTGATATTTACAGGATGATCCCTCCTGGTGCTGAAGGGGTGGCACTTCAGGCAGAGTTCGTTCACCACCATCTTCAGCTCCTTAGAGTCCTTGTCTTTATGACACTCCAGACAATCCCTGTGTATTTCCTTTCCTGCTGTGAGATTAACAAAGCAGAGCAGGGAGACCATAGAGACTGACAATCTCACTAAAAACATCTTTTTCTCCTTATATTGTTTTACCACCCCTGCAGGCATTTTGTGTTTATGCAGTACTGCATCTTAATCGGGTCAACCGTATGTTCATACTTTATCCCACCCACATGACAGGTAAGAAGGCATCTTGGCATCCCTGGTGCTGAGGGGATATAGGCAAGCTCCCCTTTGGAATTTGGAATAACCACTGTAAAATCAAAGCTTATGAGGTTCGGGTTAGTCCTGCTACCATGGGAATCATGGCACTGGGCACAGGACGTCTGGTTATAAACGATATGTGTCTTATGAGCCCTAAAGCTCTCATCATTCAATATACTCGTCCTGTTATGGCATTGATAGCATAGGGCGTAACTTGAAGGACTTTCTGGCCCGGAAACCCTCTCATACCTTGCCCTCAGGATAGGTGAATAAACAGAGCCATGGGGTCCCTTTGGGCCACCAGGGTCGTCATTACCATGACAGTCAGAGCACTTGATTATTGATGATGAGGTGTAACCCCTTATAAGGCTCGGTACAAATCGGTTTCTTCCATAGGTCTCCACAGGATGATAAGAGGCATTTGATAGGAGAAAATCGAGGGCTATGTTCTTATCAGGTGGGAGGTTTGCACTGTCAGAATGGCAGTTATAGCATAGTTCATACTCATTATTCAGCCTCTTTATCTTTGCTCCCTTACCAGAATAACCCCTGACCCCTTTAACAGGCTCTATTGCCTCGGAACGATGGGCATTATGACAGTCATAACAGGACACATGCCTTGGCATTGAAGGATTCCTTTCAGGCAATTCCTCGCCCACCTGATGATACCGGGCAGTTTGTATAAACGGGTGGTTTGATGGTTTGATAAGGGTGCTGTATATATCCTTATACTTACCACCAGTTCCATGACATTTAAAACACAACTCATCCTTTGTCCTTTCAAGGAGAACAGTTCCCCTCACACCATGCCCCTTGTGACATGTCCTGCAGCCTGTTGGGACCTTTGTCTTGTCAAGGTGTGTGGGGATTGCCTTTACATTGGATGAGATGATTATGGCTAATGCTATGATTAAAATGATTATAGCTATTCTTTTCACATCTTCCCCCTTTATGGACAGGTGCTAAAGCAGTCCACATGGCACCTTGTGCATAGTTGATCAGTGTTGTTCTTATCCCCTATCCTTAAAAAAACGGTATTCGGTGGGTTCGGATCACTATGGGGATCATGGCAGGATGTGCATTGAACCCCCTGCCTTGGCTGGGGGCTTGAACCATAGGAATTATTAGTCGGCCTAAGCTTAACGGGCTGACCTGCTGGTGGAAGACATACCTTCCAGGAGACAACCCCTTCATTGCACTGGGTCAGTTTATCATTTATGAGGTTCGTATTTACCTCGATCGAGACAGGGTGATGTCCGCTCAGGTCTGTTCCTATATAGCCTACACCTGGAGGCATAACACCGCCTGGGCCAGTTCCCTGCATCGAGATGGTTGTCGGAGAGCCACCAATATTAACTACAGAGCCTATTGCCACTGTTCCGTCATGGCAACTGAGGCACAGCTTTGAATCACCATCAGGTTGAATCGTTGGGCTTGTTGGGCTCAGGAGGGTATAGCTTGTATAGAGCTGATAGGAGGCACTACTTAAGGAATGATTCCACAATGGGCTATCCGTTACAGCCCTATGAGGAGTATGGCAGAAAACACAGACCTGTGTCTCGGAGATTGCCTTAACAGGACCGGGACCGGTCACAGAGAGATTATGCTTTGTAGTGAGGATGCTTGCATTAACAACAGAACCCAGTAAGACAATACAAAGGGCAATGAAATACAATCTAAACCTCATCTGACCGCCTCCTTGAGATACCTGAATACCTGAATCCTGCCATTATAGGTGTCTGCTATGTATATGTTATCCTTTTTATCAATAAATATGCCAGAGGGCAACCAGAAATCCCCATAATTTGTCCCATTCTGACCAAAGAAGAGAAGGAGTTTCCCCTCTTTGTTAAATATCTTCACCATGTCCTTAATAGAGTCAATCACATAGATATTTCCATCGCTGTCTGTTGCTATACCCTTTGGTTTATCAAGGTCACCATAGGTGTCACCGTGAGTGCCAAACATGCCTATAAATCCACCATCTCCTGTGAGTATCTGTATCCTGAAGTTCATTGAGTCAGTAACATAGACATTTCCTGCACTGTCAATCCACAGGTGTGTTGGGAAGTTGAACTCACCCTTACCATCACCGTTTCTGCCAAATCCGCCTGTTATCCTGCCATCAGGGTCATAGACGTGGATCCTGTGCGATAAGGTATCTGCCACATAAATAAGGCCCTTTGAGGGATTCAATGCCAGTGAGGTAGGCCTCTCAAGCCTACCTGAAAATTCTCCGATATATTTCCCCCTTTCATCAAAGATAAAGACCTTCTTGAGCATTGAATCGCTCAGATAGATCCTCCCCTTAAAGGCAACAACCCCTATGGGGTATAAAAAGTCCTGTTCTCCTGCCTCTGTGATATTCATGGTTTCTCCTGTCTTCAGGTCAACAACAGTAACCCTGTATGCACCAGGGTCTGCAATATAGAGCCTCTCATTCTCATCAACGAATACACTGTAAGGCCTCAGTAACCTGTTCGATGTCCTTGGGTCAGAAAAGTCTTCCCTGCCACCAGCAAGGACCTCGTAAAGATCTGCCCCTTCCTTACCTGAGACTATGGAAAGGCTCCATTGATACCTGATCCTTGGTTTTTCAGGAGGCCCTGGCCATGTTATCCTGTCCATGGCAGTCCTGTCAATGATAGCCTTTGAGGGGGCACAGGCATTAGAGAAGAATAGGACAAAAATCAGGGCAAATATAGTAAAAAGGCCTCTCATAAAACCATTATACCACACCGTTATCTTATCCCTCGAAATGTCCTTACAAAGGTCCTTGTAAGTCTGAAGAAGAGCCTGTGATCAGTAGTTTTCTCTTCTCTCATCTTTCGCTTTATCATCTCATACTCTGCTGTCAGGGCAACCATCCTAAAGGACCAGCTCAGGATCGGATGCACCGAGAGGATACTCTCACCCCTCCTGTCTTTAGAATAGGTTGTGGATAAACTGAGATAGGTCCTTCTTGCCAGATAGGTTGAAATATTTGAGTAAACCGATGTAAGACCTGTGTCTACCTCATCAGAGTCATCCTTCCTCAATCTGAAATGACTGGCACCAAGACTTATGTTGAACCTCCATACCTTCCAGTAAATATCACCTCTTAATTCGAGGGTCTTTTGTTTGTAAGGTTCAGCCCCCCTTACAGTTGTAAGGGCATAGTAATTCCTTGATGTAAAGGTAAGGTCCCTCATTACCCTGCCTGAAAAGCCAAAATTGAAATAATGGGTATCTGATCTTCCTTCATCAGTGGCACTGCTGCTGAAGTCATAGGAGGCTGTGAGGTCCATGATGGTTCTAACTGTGATCCCAAGGCCCCCCCTGAAGTTTGTTCCGAGATCAGTATAGCCACCACCCAGATTGTTTGTTATCAGGACACGTCTTGAAGGACTGTAGTATATGACATTGGATGCAAGGATGGAATAAATAGTGTTCTCATCGTTCTTTCCATAATTCAAGGTCGTAGTGACGGAATCACGAAAGGCCTCACTGAAATATTTATTATATGTGCCAGTCCCTCCAATATTATAGTTCTGGGTACCTTCAGAATTATAGTAATAGCCTCCTCCAGTGAGGGAAAGGACATCCCGTCTGTTCTTACCAAGCCATCTTGACCATGTGGTAGTATTAGAAACCATGAAAGATTTCAGGTCATTATAATCCCTGAAAAAGACCCTGTTATAGATGTCAAGCCTCTTAGCCAGTTTATCATTATAGGATCTGAAATTTGCCTGTAGGTCGAGGTCCTGATATCTCCCCTGGGATGTGCCACCGAGGCGATAATAACTATACTCTGCCTTCAGATCCACCTGTGGTGATAGGGACTCTGCCCTTAAATCAAGGCGGTCTGTATCAAGGCTCTGGCCATAGGTTTTAAATCTATACTTGTCATAGTCAAGATAAAAGGTTGGAAAAGGGATGAGCAGAGCTGGTGGTATCACCTCCAGTTTCTGTTTCTGGGTTACCTGGATCTGCTGGGCCTGTTGACCTTGCTGGTTCTGGCCTTCTTCTTCCTCTTCCTCGTTTTTCCGTTCCTGCTGTCTGTTTTTCTGTTTTATCTGCTGTTTTTTTATCTCCTGCTGTTGGATGATTCTTGAATGATAAAGGGGTTTTTCAATGGGTCGGTAGGTCAGGCTTATACCATAGTTCAAAAGGCTTGTTCCTGATGACTTATAATTGGAAAATCTCAATTCAATAGGTTGGGGGAATCTTTTAAAAAAACCTCTTAATATCTTTTCATTAAGCAGATTAACCCTTATAGAAACTCCCCTTGCAGTGATGTCATCACCTGGTTTGTTCAGTTCCTGGCTGAAGAATCCCTCGATGTCAAAGGAGATGAGTCTCTTGTCTATCACAAAGCCATTCAGGCCAAGGGTGTAGGAATGGGTGAATCTCTCAAGGTCTGTGGTGGAGTCATCATCAGAAGACCACCTCTTATCATAGGTAAGTTCTATCTTTCCCCTTAATTGATAGTCCTTTGAAGACAATCGGGGAATTCCATAAACAGCCTGGGCCTCAGAGTAAAGAATGAGGGTAAGAAAGATGATCACTATAACCCTGAGAATACCCCTGGGATGCATTAATCTACTCAGACCCTCCGTCTAACTGTATAAAGACCTGAACAGTATATTCTTTTTTTAATCTCGTAATCAAGTCCTTTTTATAATCAGAAAACCTTTTATTACTCAACTCCTCCATAAGCCTTTCCTTAATAGTGTCGAAACCAAGGGTCTCCTCAGGCCTTTTCTCACCTGCCTTGATTATATGGAATCCGTAGATCGTCCTGATAGGTCCGGCTATCTCTCCCTCTTTCAGTGTAAAGGCAGCCCTTTCCAGATCATCCGGGTTAAGCTGGCCCCTGTGGATAAAGCCAAGGTCTCCACCCTTAACCCTGTAAGGGTCTTCCGAGTATTTCATCGCAAGATCAGAAAAGACCTCACCCTTATCCAGTCTCTGCCTGATTTCCCTTGCGATAGCCTCCTTCTCAGGCTCTTCTCCTGGTAAAGAGGGATCAATCCTGATGAGGATATGGTAAAGATGGATAGACTCGGGTCTTTTAAATCTTGCCTTATTCTTTTCATAGTAATTCCTTAATTCTTCCTCTGAATATCTTGACCCACCCTGAATATCCCTTAAAAGGGCCTGAACGAGCTGCGCCTTTCTTATCCTCTCTCGAAAGGCCTTGAGAGAAAGTCCCTTATCTTTGAGAACCTGATCAAACCTTTTTCTTGAGCCAAGTCTCTTTATATTTTCTTTTATAACAGCCTCAATTACCTCATCTGGGACCTTTAATCCTCTCCTTAAGCCTTCCCTGTAAAGAAGTTCTTCTTCGATGAGGCTGTTAAGGGCATCCTTTTTAAACCTCTCCCTTTTTTCAAAACCCTTAATGTGAAAGCCTCCTGGAGGCATATAGTGATCAAGGGCATCCTCGAGGTCCCTTTCGGTTATGACCGAATCCCCTACCTTTGCAACAATCACCTCTGCATAGACATTAATGCCCGAAAGTAATATAAATCCTATTAAAATGACCCTCCACATAATCTCCTCTTCAGATCAAAAAAAAAGGGTGGATGATCCCCACCCTTTTTTAATTCATAATCTATCCTTTACTTATTAGCGTGGCAGTCCTGACAGAGTGTAGCATTAGCACCCCTCAGGAACTTTGTCTGACCATTTGTATCTTCCCTATGCGGGTCATGACACGAGGCACATTCCAGCTGGTCAGTGGATGCCCCATAAAGGGGATATTTGTTAGCAACAACACCGTTTACAGCATTGATTAGACCTGCATATGCAGCTTCTGTACCCCTGTACTGA
>JBBIPQ010000035.1:0-16229 GCA_037442785.1 Nitrospirota bacterium | reverse complement strand
TAAAGATGTCTATATATTCTACAGAGACGATGGTGGGATAATAGTAATTCATCTCCTTTTTTAGTTCATCCGCAAGGATCCTGTTTCTAACAGGCTCCTCGAACTCCTCTGCATTGAGTAACACCTCCTCAATTGGGTTATCAAGTATCTGTATTCTTATGCGCTGTAGCATTCCACCTCCATGATTATTCAATCTTTATGTTATCTATCAATCTCGTATTACCTATTCTTATAGCACCGGCGATTAGCGCCTTCTTTTTAATTACATCAAGCAGATCCAGGTTCTCAGGGTCGTATACCGATAGATATTGTATTTTTACGAGAGGCTCTGAGTTAATAATATCTCTCATAATCCGTTCTATCTCTTCTCTCTTAATTATACCAGATTTTATTGCTTTGTATCCTGCCTGAAGGGCCCGGTAAAGGACTGTGGCAGCAGGCCTTTCCTTTTCATTGAGATAGAGGTTCCTTGAACTCATGGCGAGGCCATCCTCCTCTCTCACAGTAGGGCAGACAACAATATCAATATTCATGTCGAGATCTTGCACAAGCCTTCTGATTACCAGGGCCTGCTGATAATCCTTCTGTCCAAAATATGCCCTTGTTGGATTTACGATATTGAAAAGCTTTGTGACGACAGTTGCAACACCTCTGAAATGTCCTGGTCTAAAGGCCCCGCAGAGCTTATCAGAAAGGCCTGAGACCTCAACGAATGTGCAGAATCCCTCTGGATACATATGGTCACTGTCGGGCAGGAAGAGTATATCCACCCCTTCTTTCCTGAGCTTTTCCGTGTCTCCTTCGATGTCCCTCGGATATTGATTGTAATCTTCTGAGGGACCGAATTGAAGGGGGTTTACGAATATGCTAACTACGGTTATATCATTTTCCTGCCTGGAAATCCTTACAAGACTTAGATGCCCCTCGTGAAGGGCACCCATGGTTGGGACGAATCCAATGGTCCTGCTATGAAGGATATGCCCCCTTGAGGTTTCTTGCATAACCTTTGGAATCCTGATTATCTCCATATTTACCCCCGAAATCCCTTCCTGACAGCCTTTATTCACTAATTGATGCTAATAGTGCGTCGAGCATCTCCTCCTCTGAGACCTTTTTAACAACCTTTCCTTTTTTGAAAAGTATCCCGAATCCCTTTCCGCCAGCTATCCCAAAATCAGCCTCCCTTGCCTCTCCAGGGCCATTCACGGCGCATCCCATTATCGCAACAGTTATGGGTCTATCAATGCCTCTGAGGGCATCCTCAGCCCTTTGGGCAAGTCCTTTTATATCTATGGAGCACCTTCCACAGGTTGGGCATGATATGAGATTCACGCCCTTATGTCTTATACCAAGGGACTTTAGTATCTCATATGCTACCCTTACCTCCTCAACAGGTTCTGAACTGAGGGAGACCCTTATGGTGTCGCCTATCCCTTCCTGAAGCAGAATACCGATACCGATAGAACTCTTTATGATCCCTGTAAAGGGAGGTCCTGCCTCTGAAATCCCTATATGCAGAGGATACCTGTATTTTTTAGAGAATAGTCTGTAAGCCTCAACGGTCGTCATTACATTCGAAGCCTTCAATGATACCTTTATATCCCTGAAGTTCATGCCTTCAAGTATCTCGATGTTCTCCTCTGCACTCTCAACAAGGGCCTCTGGCACAGGATGTCCATATTTATTGAGTATCTTCCTCGAAAGGGAACCGGCATTTACACCAATCCTTATCGGTATACCCCTATCCTTACAGGCAGAGACAACCTCTGCGATCTTCCACCTCGCCCCGATATTACCAGGGTTTATCCTCAGGCCATCGATGCCCCTCCTGATCGATTCGAGGGCAAGACGCCAGTCAAAATGAATGTCAGCAATTAGAGGTATCTCGGATTTTATTCGGGATTTGATCTCACCAATAGCCATTGCAGCCTCCATATCAGGGACTGCTATCCTTACAATCTCACAGCCTGATGCCTTGAGAGTCATGATCTGTTTTACTGTACCGTCCACATCCCTTGTGTCCGTCTTTGTCATGGATTGGATAACTACAGGATTCCCTCCACCTATCTTTATACCACCCACATTCACAACCCGTGTTCTTTTTCTCTTAATCATCTTATTAACCTTCTACCCGAGCCTTCTTTTTATCTCTGTAAACCTTCACGGCCTTTGAATGGTCGCTCAGGGTAACAGAGAAATTATGGGTTCCATCATTGTTTGATACAAAATACAGGTAAGGGACATTTTCAGGGTAAAGGGCAGCCCTGATGGATTCAAGCCCCGGTGATGCTATGGGACCGGGAGGCAATCCTCTTATAACATAGGTGTTATAAGGGGTCTTCCTGAGAAGGTCTTTTCTTGTTATGGGCTCCCTTGAACTTTTTACTCCATATATGGATGTCGGATCAGCCTGAAGGGGCATATTTTTTTTGAGCCTGTTATGGTATACAGCGGAGATAATAGGCCTTTCTTCATCCACTACAGCCTCTTTCTCTATTATCGAGGCGAGCGTAAGGACCTCCTTCTCAGACATGCCTATCTCAAAGGCCCTCGAAAGCATTTCTTCATCAAACTTTTCTCGCATCCTCGCAACCATTATACCCAGCACCTCAGTTATATCGAGTCCTTTTGGGAATCTATATGTATCAGGGAAAAGATAACCTTCAATTGAAGGGGCATCAATATCAAGCCCTTTCAGGAGGTCCTCATCCCTTGAGATTCGTTCAAACTCTTCTCTACCTATTATACCGAGGGCTGAAAACTTTTCGCCAATCTCGATGAGGGAATCACCAGGTACAATGGTTATTTCATATTCTATAATCCTTCCTTTTCTGAGGGCATCAAAGATCTGCAAGGGTGTTATGTTTCCCCAGAGGGGATAATATCCTGCCTTTACCTTTCTGTCCAGACCAGTAAGCCTGCCAAGGATTAAAAATATATTCTTGTCCCTTATAAATCCTCTCTGTGAGAGTGAATCAACAACCTCCCTGAAGGTCTGCCCTCTTTTTACCTCGAATTCTATTGCCCTATTTCCAAAGGGTAAGGGTAATATCAATTCTGCAGCCGAATAAACAACAAAGATAAAGATAATGCTAATCAGTATTATTGCAAGATTTTTTTTCATTAGTTCACCTTAGATATAGGATGCCAGAATAAAGGGAAGATGTAAAGCATGTCCTATTAGACGATTGTTAAATAAGATATCAGGCGGACGGCCTGGAAGACCGTCCGCCTGATGGCAGGTCAGTTAGGTTTTTTTATTTTAATACATCTCTCCCATACCGCCGCCTGGCATTCCAGGAACCTTCTTCTCTTCCTCTGGTAATTCAGAAACCATGACAGAGGTTGTCAGCATGAGGGCAGCAACAGAGGCTGCATTCTGGAGGGCGGTCCTTGTAACCTTGGTTGGGTCTATTATACCAGCCTTCATCATATCCACATATTCCTCATTCTGAGCATCGAAGCCGAAGTTTACATCCTTTGATGCCTTCACCTTTTCCACTATGACAGAGCCTTCTAATCCAGCATTGTTGACGATCTGTCTGATGGGTTCTTCAAGGGCTCTCATAACAATCTTAACCCCGATATTCTGATCATGGTTTTCGAGCTTAAGGTTTTTAAGGGATGGTATGCATCTTAAGAGGGCGACTCCACCGCCAGGCACGATACCCTCCTCAACAGCTGCCCTTGTGGCATGGAGGGCATCTTCTACCCTTGCCTTTTTCTCTTTTAACTCAGCCTCTGTAGCAGCACCGACATTGATTACTGCTACTCCTCCAACAATCTTTGCGAGTCTCTCCTGGAGCTTTTCACGGTCATAATCAGAGGTCGTCTCCTCTATCTGTGTCTTTATCTGCTTTACCCTTCCCTGGATCTTGGCGGGGTCTCCTGCACCCTCAACTATGGTTGTATTCTCCTTATCAACCGTTATCTTCTTCGCCCGTCCGAGATCAGAGAGCTTTATATTCTCAAGCTTTATGCCGAGGTCTTCTGATATCATTGTACCGCCAGTAAGTATGGCTATATCCTCGAGCATTGCCTTTCTTCTCTCTCCAAAGCCAGGGGCCTTAACAGCACAGACCTGTAATGTACCACGGAGTTTGTTGACAACAAGTGTTGCAAGGGCCTCTCCTTCCACATCCTCAGCAATAATAAGTAATGGCTTACCCATCTTTGCTATCTGTTCGAGGATCGGTAAGAGGTCCTTCATGCTTGAAATCTTTTTCTCGTGGATAAGGATGAATACATCCTCAAGATTACACTCCATCCTCTCGGGATCAGTAATAAAGTAAGGGGATATATATCCACGGTCAAACTGCATTCCCTCAACCACATCAAGGGTTGTGGCCATGCTCTTGGCCTCTTCTACGGTGATAACGCCGTCCTTACCCACCTTATCCATGGCCTCTGCTATCAACTCTCCAATGGAGGGGTCATTGTTAGCGGATATTGTACCGACCTGGGCTATCTCCTTTTTATCAGCCACGGGTTTACTCAGCTTCTTCAGCTCATCAACGACGACCTCGACCGCCTTTTCAATCCCCCTTTTGAGGTCCATGGGGTTTGCACCTGCCACAACATTCTTAATCCCTTCTCTGTAAATGGCATGGGCAAGCACAGTTGCGGTGGTCGTGCCGTCTCCTGCTACATCAGAGGTCTTTGAGGCAACCTCTTTAACAAGTTGAGCTCCCATATTCTCCCAGGGATCTTTCAGTTCGATCTCTTTTGCAACGGTTACACCATCCTTTGTAATGGTTGGTGCTCCAAACTTCTTGTCAAGGATTGCGTTTCTTCCCTTTGGGCCGAGTGTTGCCTTAACAGCATTTGTGAGCATCTCTACCCCTTTTAGAATCGAGGCCCTTGCAGCCTCATCAAATATCAACTGCTTTGCCATATCCTAACCTCCTCCTTATTTCTCGAGTATTCCAAGAATATCTTCTTCTCTCAGGATCAGGTATTCTACATCGTCAATTGTTACCTTTGATCCTGAATATTTATCAAAAAGGACGGTATCCCCGACCTTTACCGCTATGGGATGAAGTTTTCCGTCGTCCGTCAGTCTGCCAGGCCCGACTGCCACAACCTCTCCTTTCTGGGGTTTTTCCTTTGCAGTATCAGGGATGAATATCCCTCCTGCTGTTTTCTCGGTCTCTTCAAGATACTTAACAAGAACCCTGTCTTTCAATGGTTTAAACTTCATAGGCATCTCTCCTTTCTTTTAGGATTTTTTGTTAGCACTCATCAATTGCGAGTGCTAATATAATGGTTTTAGGCCTCATTAAGCAAATCTGAATAAAGATTAAAAACAGAAGATATTGTGGATTAATTAAAGTTTTATCGAGTTTTCTTGAATTTTTGAAAATTTAAGCAATGTTATTCCTTCAAAAGCTCTACCATTGTTCTTTCGAGACTCCCATTATCCTCAACATTGAAGACTCTGGCCCTTGGGTCAATCCTTTTTATCAGACCTGAAAGCACCTTCCCAGGACCAACCTCTAAGAAGGTATCGATGCCAGAATCGATGATTGCCTTAATTGAGTCTTCCCATAATAGAGGGTTGTTCAATTGCCTTATAAGTGAGGACTTTATGCTCTCCACATTATTGAGGAATAGAGCATCTGCGTTATTCACGATCGGAATGGATGGCGCGTGGAGACCTATCTTCTCAAGGAGTTCAGCAAGTCTATTGGATGCCTCTGCCATTAATGCACAGTGGGAAGGCACACTCACTGATAGAGGCACTGCCCTTTTTGCCCCTGCCTCTTTAGCAAGGATTATTGCCTCCTCAACAGCCTTCTTTTCTCCAGCAATCACTATCTGGCCTGGACAGTTGTAATTTGCCGGGACAACATAACCTGATTTGACGGAAAGGCAGATATTATCAACATCGCCTCTGTTTAATCCAAGGATTGCCGCCATCAGGCCCTTTCCCTCTGGAACAGCCTCCTGCATAAACTGCCCCCTCTTCTCGGTGAGCAGAAGGGCATCATCAAGGTCAAGGACTCCAGCTGCAACGAGTGCAGAATATTCCCCAAGGCTGTGTCCAGCCGTAACAGATGGTTTTAATCCCTTAGCGGTCAGTACCCTGAGGATCGCTATACTTACAGTTAAGATACAGGGCTGGGTTCTTATTGTCCTGTTTAGTTCCTCCACCGGGCCATTGAAACAGAGGGATGGTACATCATAGCCGAGTATCTCAGAGGCCCTATCAAAGACCCATTTTGCCTCATCGTATCTTTCATACATCTCCTTACCCATGCCAACATACTGGGAGCCCTGTCCTGGAAATACAAAACAGATCTCTCTCATTGCTGTCCCTTTAATGACCTTAATTTCTTTATCAATAGAGGCAGGACCTCATAAACATCACCAATGATCCCGTAGTTTGCCACATTGAAGATAGGTGCCTCAGGATTTTTGTTGATGGCAATAATTATATCAGATGACTGCATACCAACAAGGTGCTGAACAGCCCCGGATATCCCGCAGGCTATATATATCTTTGGACATACGGTTTTTCCTGTCTGGCCAACCTGATGGCTGTAAGGGATCCAACCCTCATCAACGGCAGCCCTTGATGCCCCTATAGCGCCACCAAGGATTTCTGCGAGTTCTTCAAGGAGTTTGAACCCCTTTTGATCACCCAATCCCCTCCCACCTGAAACAATTACTTCTGCCTCCTGGAGGTTTACAGAGACCTCTGAGACCTCTCTTACAGAGTCAATAACCTTTGTGTGTGAATGTAGCCCTCTGGCCTCTACATGTATAATCTCTCCCTTTCTATCCTCCCTGTATTCACCCTTTTTCATAACCCTTGGCCTGACAGTGGCCATCTGGGGTCTTGTATTTGGACATACTATGGTGGCCATTATGTTACCTCCAAAGGCTGGTCTAACCTGTAACAGATTCCCTGTTTCTTGATCTATCAGGAGGGAAGTACAGTCTGCTGTAAGGCCTGTTCTCAATCTTGCTGCAACCCTGGGGAAAAAGGACCTCCCAACTGGCGTGGCTCCAGCAAGGACTATCTCTGGTTTATGTTCTGTTATCAAAAGGGAGAGCAGTTCACAATAGGGTTCATCATTAAACCTGTCAAAGATTGGATCCTTGCAGTGATAAACCCTGTCAGCGCCCCATTTGATTAATTCCCTGGCCTCTGATTCAGTTGAACCAAAGAGAACAGCAGACAGTTCTACTGATCTATCGTCAGCCAGTCTTCTCCCTATACCAAGGAGTTCTAAGGCAACCCCTGCAACTTTCCCGTATCGCTGCTCTGCAAAGACCCAGACGCCTTTGTATTCTGAAGGCTGAGCGACCTGGGAAGGCTTGAGATCGGATTCTTCGGTCACCTCAATAATAGCCCCTTCTGGACAGACTCCAAGACAGGCACGACAGAGTTGGCAGTATTCTGTTATGAAGGCCTTTCCCTCCTTCATTACGATGGCTGTGTATGGGCATGAATCGATACAGGTCTCACAACCAGTGCAGACCTCTGGCTTAACAACTATACGCATCCAAACCTCCTGAGTTCTGCTATAAGGGCATCAACCTGCTCCTCGATTGAACCCTGAAGAATCTTTCTGTCCTTTTTTACCTCTGGAGCAAATATGTTCTTTACCCACGTGGGTGACCCCTTGAGACCAAGCCTATCAGGATCTGCCTCTAAGTCAGAGGCTTTCCATCTCTTTATCTCAGCCTTTTTTGCAGCCATCTTTCCCTTCAGGGAAGGAAGTCTTGGCTCATTCAATTCCTTAACAACAGTGAGCAGTACTGGTAAGGTTGACTCTACGATGTCGTATCCCTCCTCCATCAACCTGTGAACCTTGATATAATCAGCCCTTATATCCTCGATCCTTTTGACATAAGAGATATGAGGGATGCCCAGGAACTCGGCTATCTCAGGCCCTACCTGTGCTGTATCGCCATCGATTGCCTGCTTACCACAGAGGATGATGTGGGCCCCTAATTTATTAATTGCCTTAGAAAGGGTATATGATGTCGCAAGGGTATCTGAGCCCGCAAATGCCTTATCAGTGATCAGTATGACATCATCTGCCCCCATTGAAATGGCATCCCTGAGGGCAGATTCAGCCTGAGGCGGTCCCATTGTTATCACAGTAACCTTTCCACCCACGGTCTCTCTTATCCTGAGGCCTGCCTCAATGGCATGCATGTCGTAAGGATTTATGATGCTTGGCACACCCTCCCTTATCAGGGTATTCGTTTCAGGGTTTATCCTGACCTCTGCAGTATCAGGAACCTGTTTTATACAGACTACTATATCCATTTACTTACCCCTTGCGGCCTCCTTTATAATGGCTTGACCTATAACATTTCTCTGGATCTGGTTAGTACCCTCATATATCTGGAGGATCTTTGCATCCCTCATCATCTTCTCAACAGGATACTCCCTCATATAACCTGATCCTCCCATGATCTGAACCGCATCTGTTGTTACCTTCATGGCCACATCAGTAGCGAAGACCTTTGCCATGGCAGATTCCTTTGAAATATCCTTTGCACCACTATCAATGTACCTTGCAACAGAATAAACAAGGGACCTTGCCGCCTCAATCTCGGTAGCCATATCTGCAAGCATGTGTTGAACAGCCTGAAAACTTATTATGGGATGACCGAACTGAACCCTTTGCCTTGAAAACTTAACAGCCTCCTCAAAGGCCCCCTGGGCAACCCCAACCCCCTGAGCCCCAACACCTGTCCTTGAGTTGTCCAGTGTCTTCATAGCCACTATAAAGCCCATGCCCTCTCTGCCAAGGATATTGTCCTTCGGGATCCTGCAATTGTCAAAGATCAACTCCCTTGTTACAGAGGCCCTTATTCCCATCTTCTTTTCCTTCTTGCCGAAGGTGAACCCAGGCGTCCCTTTCTCAACGATAAAGGCAGAGGCACCCCTTGCCCCTTTTGCCCTATCAGTGATAGCAATTATTGTGTATATCTCTGCCTCTCCTCCATTGGTTATCCATTGCTTGGTTCCATTAAGGACATATTCATTGCCCTCCAGTCGAGCAGTTGTCTGTATCCCCCCTGCATCACTACCTGCATTAGCCTCTGTAAGGCCAAAGGCAACAAGCCTCTTTCCTGCAGCAATATCGGGCAGGTACCTTTTCTTCTGATCATCAGAACCAAATAGTAATATGGGGTATGTGCCAAGGGCATTGGCTGCGTAGGATGTGGATACCCCTAGGCAGGCCCTGGAGAGTTCCTCTACAGCGATGCAGAGTTCCAGGCACCCTTTGCCGAGACCACCGTATTCTTCCGGGATAAATAAACCAAAAAGGTCAGACTGTGCAAGGACTTTCATGATTTCCCAGGGGAATTCCTCCTTCTCGTCAAGCTCAGCCCTGACAGGGATGACCTTCTCCTCAGCGATCTGCCTTGTAAGATCCCTTATCATTAACTGTTCTTCTGTAAGGAAATAATCCATAAAACCTCCCTATTGATTTGCTTACACGGATGCTAATTTTAACAGAAAAAGGGAAGATTTTAAAAGGAAACGATCTTCATACTCATATCAACAGCAGGGGCTGAATGGGTAATTGCACCGATCGATATGAGATCAACACCTGTCTCTGCAACAGCCCTGACGTTTGCTAGGTTTATGTTACCTGATGCCTCCAGGATTACCTTCCCTTTTGCGAGTTTTACCGCCTCTCTCATGTCTTCAATGGTCATGTTATCGAGCATAACCACATCAGCACCCGCCCTGAGTGCCTCTTTGAGGTCATTGATATTTTCGACCTCCACCTCCACCTTTGAGAGATGGTTATGTTTTTTTGCAGCCTCGATGGCATTGGTTATGCTTCCTGCAGCCTCGATATGGTTATCCTTGATAAGTATGCCATCAAAGAGACCAAATCTGTGGTTGTGACCTCCGCCGACCCGTACAGCATACTTCTCAAGAAACCTCAGTCCCGGGGTTGTCTTTCTTGTGTCAACTATCTTTGCATTCAGGCCCTTTATCTTTTCCACAAAGGCATTTGTCATTGTGGCGATGCCTGAGAGCCTCTGAAGGATATTGAGAGATACCCTCTCACAGGTAAGGATTGTCCTTGCCCTTCCATTAATCTCTGCTATTATATCCCTTTTCTTTACCCTTGAACCGTCATTATAATAGACCCTGAAGTCTATATCATGGTCAATAAGATGGAATACCTCCCGTGCAAAGGGGATTCCTGCAACAATGAAATTGCCCTTGGAGATTATGATTGCCCGTATCCTCTTTTCTTCAGGAATGATGGACTGGGTAGTAATATCGCTATAGCCAATGTCTTCCTCAAGGGCCATGCGAAGCAGATTTCTCACACTTGAAGGGATTTGCATCTCTATCTTTTCTTTAAAAGGGAGATTAATCCGATAACTCCACCTGCTATGGCACCGAGTGCAAGGGCGGAGCGCCAGTCAAGAAGGGTTGTTACATCCCCTTCTATCTTGCCTGCTATCATCATGAGGGTAGATGAATTTTGAACCTTGACGTCCCTGCCACCAACGATCCCAACGGCTGACCTGGTTACACTGGCACTATCCCTTGATATCATTACTGGTGAGAAAGAGGCGTTCAGTTCATTTTCTCCTCCGACAGTCAGGAGGCTTATGCTCTGGTTGAGATTTACTGTTTTCCCCCTTAATATGGCAGAGGCGCTCTGGGTTGCCTCTACTCGCTCGCCATCGATACTTAAGGCACCAACCTGTTGAAGTTCTACATGTCCTCCTTCAACTGCCCTTATTGTGCTCTGACGGATATTCGCAAATTCAGCCTCTATAAAATCGATACTTTCCCCTTCCAAATCCCTCTCTGTTAACTCATCCATCTTTACCTCCATTCCTTAAGTTTTTCAATGCCCCTTTCGATACCTTCCTTCTTCATAATAAATTCTTGATACTTGTTCCTTTCTTTCTCTACTACCGATCCTGGCGCCTTGTTAAGAAACTCCTCATTAGTCAATTTCCTGCTGATAAGGTTTAGGGTCTCCTCTATCCTGTTTTTCTCCCTAATCAATCGGTTGATCTCCTCTTCTATATTAATCAAACCCTCAAGGGGTACATATATCTCGAAACCAGGACTTACAGAAATGGCCGAATGACCTGGCCTGCTCAAATCCATGCCGATATTGACCTCTGATGCCTTAACGAGACGACCTATCACAGGTTTATTATAATTAAGCACCTCCTCAACATGGGCATCAAAGGGTTTAATTAATACAATTATATCAGTACCAGGAGAAATATTTAACTCCCCCCTGATATTCCTTATATTCGTTACTGCCTCGATTATAAAGGACATATTTTCCTCAGCATCCTGATCCCTTTTGAGATCTGAAGGATAGGAAGTGATAACGAGGCTTTCATTACCCCTGAATAATCTCTCATCATCTATGCCAGTTTCCTGGAGGTAACTCCTCATCCTCTGCCAGATCTCTTCTGTTACAAAGGGCATAAAGGGATGAAGGAGTCTCAATGACTGGTCAAGGACATATAGAAGGGTGAAGATACTCAGACCTTCATAAATAGCCTGTTTCTGTTCTTCTGAGGCGGTTGGTCTCAGCCTTACCTTTGATATCTCTATGTACCAGTCACAGAATTCATGCCACAGGAACTGATATATACTGTTTGCAGCCTCGTTAAACCGATAATTTTCGAGGGATCTGTTTATATCCTCATTGGTTGCTGCAAGCCTGCTGAGGATCCATCTCTCAGGGATGCTCATCGGGTCATTATCTTTCACAGGAGAAGCAAGGGATAGTGCCCTTTTATCCTTAATGATGTTATCAATATTCATCTGGATGAATCTCGTGGCATTCCATATCTTATTGATAAAGTGTCTGTAACCCTCTACCCTGTCCTCGGAAAACCTTATATCCCTGCCCTGAGCTGCAAAGGCAGCAAGGGAGAATCTGAATGCATCAGCCCCATATTTATTGATCATTATGAGGGGATCTATTACATTCCCCTTTGACTTAGACATCTTCTCTCCCTTAGAATCCCTTACAATGGCATGTATATAAACATCCCTGAAGGGAACCTCTCCCATGAACCTTAATCCCATCATTATCATCCTTGCTACCCAGAAGAAGAGTATATCGAAGGCAGTGACGAGCACGCTTGTTGGATAGAATGTCTTTAGATCCTCAGTTTCATCAGGCCATCCAAGGGTTGAAAACGGCCAGAGTGCTGATGAAAACCATGTATCAAGGACATCCTCATCCTGAACGATTTTTTTTGAACCACAATAAGGGCAGTCTTCAGGCTCCTGCCTTGACACTATTATCCCATTTTTTTCTCTGCATTTACTGTTGCCCTTTTCCTGGCAGTACCATACAGGTATACGGTGTCCCCACCATATCTGCCTTGATATGCACCAATCTCTGATATTCTCCATCCAGGAAAAGTAGGAGTTATTCCATGTATCAGGTATAATCCTTATCCTTCCATCCCTTACTGCCCTGATCGCCTCTTCTGCAAGGGGACCAACCTTTACATACCATTGCGGGGTAAGGAGAGGTTCTATGATTGTCTTGCACCTGTAACAATGACCCACAGAGTGGCGATGCCTTTCCTCCTTTTCAATCAGGCCGAGTTCTTTGAGGTCAGAGACGACTGCCCTCCTGCATTCGTATCTATCAAGACCATAGTATCTTTTGCCAGCCTGAATAGTCATCCGACCATCCTCCCCAATTACGCTTATGAATGGAAGGACCGGAGATCGGCGTCTTGCAACAGCCTCATCATTGAAGTCATGGGCTGGTGTTATCTTAACCGCTCCTGTTCCGAAGGAAGGGTCAACGGATGGATCAGGGATGATCGGAATCTGTCGATCAGTCAGGGGAAGGTTAACTGATAAACCGATATAATCCTTGTATCTCTCATCCTCAGGATTTACTGCTACTGCAGTGTCACCGAGCATGGTTTCAGGTCTTGTTGTTGCCACCACAATATATTTATTGTATCCTGCTACAGGATATTTTATATATGTCAGGACCCCTTCTATCTCTTCATGCTCAACTTCAAGGTCAGAAAGGGCTGTCCTGCACCTGGGGCACCAGTTTATAAGTCGATTGTCCCTGTAAATGAGGCCATCTTCATAAAGCCTTACAAAGACCTCCCGCACTGCCTTTGAAAGACCCTCATCAAGGGTGAATCTTTCCCTGCTCCAGTCACAGGATGCACCAAGGCGCATTAATTGATTGATTATCCTGTTACCGTATTCAGCCTTCCACTTCCAGACCCTTTCAATAAAGGCCTCTCTGCCAAGGGCATGTCTGTTTGTTCCTTCTCGAGCCAATTCCCGTTCCACTACATTCTGTGTAGCAATGCCCGCATGATCGGTTCCTGGCAGCCAGAGGGTCTTGAACCCAAGCATCCTCTTCCATCTTATAAGGATGTCCTGAAGTGTAGCATTCAGGGCATGACCCATGTGTAGGGAACCAGTAACATTCGGAGGTGGGATTACGATGGAGAAAGGGCTCCCTTCAGTCCTATCAGGGCTGAAATAGCCCTTCTCAACCCATTCTTTATACCAATCTTCCTCTATTCCCTCAGGATCATACGCCTTCTCAAAGTAAGACATCTTTTTCCCCCTTCTGATTGTTTTTCAGATCAAAGTAGCAGAGATTCATTGCCTTGCCCTTTTCTCCATTCTCTATAGATAGATTGAGGGATATTCTTTCAGATTTGATCTTGGATTTCAGAGGCTCTGAAAAAGGCACGATTAACGAGCTAAGTCTCAGATTTTATCTTTTCTATCTCACCTTTGATGAGTGTCTCAGCAAGGTCAGGCACTGTCTCCCAGATTACCTTTTCTACCTCTTTTGTTAAGGAGGCAAGGGCGCCCTGAAGCATCTCCTTAAGCAACCTTTCAACAAGGTCAGGCACGACCTCCCAGAGTACCTTTTCTGCCGAATCCTTTATGTAAGGAGAAACAGTGGAAATGAAACTCTCCTTTAATCCAGACATGAGAGGGTCGATCCTTTCCTTCATCTCTTTACTGACGGCCTCCATTATTTCCTCTTTTGAGGGCAACTCAATGGACGGCATAGTAAAGGGTCTTTCAGGTCTTTCAACTAATTCCTCTGATGGTGTAATCCTCTCCTCTGGAGGTGTCACTATGGCCTCGGGTGTTTCCTTTGCTAATATAGCCTCTTCTCCAACGGACTCCTCGAGCACCTCAATAGGGGTCTCCTCAGCAACCCCCTCCGAGACCAATGGTTCTGCAGTCAGTTCTTCCATTGTCCATAACTCTTCCCCTGCCACACCTGCCTCAAAGGCTTCTAAAGTCTCTTCAACAGGCGTCTCAAGAGATGCTGCTTCTTCCATCTCTTTTGTAGTAATGGCCGCATTTATCTTGCTTATCAATTCCTGGGATTCAAAGGGCTTGATGATATAGTCCTCAGCACCAACGTTTCGCGCAAGTTCTTCATCAATAGGTTCAAAGGCACCAGCAAGGAGTATCACAGGGATATCCCTTGTTAATGGGTCAGATTTAATCTTCTCGCAAAGCTGGTACCCATTTATCTTTGGCATCTCTATGTCAGCCAGGATAACATCAGGCCTGAAGGATTTCAGGGCAGCCATGGCCTCTTCCCCATTGTTGGCAGCCTTTATCTCAAAACCTTCATCAGCAAGGACGAGTTCAACAACCTTTTGTATGGTTATGCTATCATCTGCAAGAAGAAGCCTACCTCCCATCTCTACCCCTTTCGGATACCTCTGTTAAAATTTTCTTCACTACCAAATTTTATGGATACTTAATGAAAAAGTCAAGAAGATTTTTGAACGCCCGGTTCAACAGGACGAAATCCCTCAACCACCCCCAGAAAAGGTAGAAGAAGAAAGCGAAAAACCCTGGCAACTGAAAGAGGAAATCTTCTTTTTCACATCCTTTGATCCGCATTCAGGGCAGACCGTATCTTTCTCTGATGAGCCAACCTTCTGCAAAAGGGAAAATCCCTTCTTACAATTATTGCATACATACTCATATATGGGCATCTTTGACCTCCAAGTTTCAGGATATCGATATTATTTTACTATATCAACTTATTCTGTAACAAGTTGGATAGTGTATCTTAGCTGTAACCGAATCATATTCTGGAGCAGAAATTAAGTCAATGTTGAAAAAAAAATACCCAGGATGTAATTTATATTATGCAAGGGTCTCCAAAAGGTTTTAGATTTTCTGTAGCAGAGGCCGCTATCAAGCGTCCTGGAAGGAAAGACCTTGCCCTTATCTATTCCGAGAGGGCGTCTGTGATGGCAGGCATGTTTACTCGAAACAGGGTTAAGGCTGCACCTGTCCGGCTCGATATGAGAAGGATAAGGTCAGGGACGGGACAGGCTATTATCATAAATAGCGGTAATGCCAATGCCTGCACAGGAAAACAGGGTATAAAGGACGCAGAGAAGATGACAACCCTTGTTGCCGAAGGCCTTGGAATTGACCCTGAACTTGTGTATGTGTGCTCCACAGGTGTTATTGGCACACCAATGCCCATGGACAGGATAGGTTCATCTATTCCTGATCTTGTCAGCGGGCTTGGCAGATATACAATAAAAGATGTGGCTAATGCCATCATGACCACTGACACCTTCCCCAAGGTTGCGGAGAGGGAGATCAGTCTTGGAGGTATCTCAGCGAGGTTAGTCGGTATCTGTAAAGGTGCCGGGATGATTAGACCTGATATGGCGACGATGCTCTGTTTTATTCTTACGGATATCAACATAGCTTATCCTGCCCTTAGGGCTGCCCTTACAAAGGCAGTAAATGAATCATTTAACAGGATAACTGTTGATGGAGACATGTCAACGAATGACACGGTCCTTGTAATGGCAAATGGATTGGCAGGAAACAGGCGGATTGAAGAGGGTTCAAGGAGATTAAAGGTCTTTGAGGCTGCTCTGTCCGAGGTAACTTATGAAATGGGCAGGATGATCGTGAGGGATGGGGAAGGGGCTACTAAGGTGATAGATATCATTGTTAAAAATGCGAGGAATGACAGGGAAGCACTCAGGGCAGCCTATTCAGTGGCAAACTCCCTCCTCGTGAAGACTGCCCTTTACGGGAACGATGCAAACTGGGGCAGGATAATGGCCTCTCTTGGTTATTCTGGAGTTGCCTTGCGGGAAAACGATATAGACATTTATATAAATGGGATAAAGATAGTGAGTAAGGGTGTCGGGACAGGAAGGGACCGAGAGCCTTGGGAGATATTCACGGATAA
>JBBIPQ010000034.1:0-16392 GCA_037442785.1 Nitrospirota bacterium | reverse complement strand
AAAAGTGTTAATGAAGTTATTGAAGAACTGAATTCGTCCACTCAAGGACTTTCTTTGTATGAAGCACAGAGGCGACTGCAACAATACGGTCCTAATGAATTGAAGGAAAAAAAGAAGAAGACTCCTTCCATGATGTTCCTTGACCAGTTCAAGGACTTCATGATCCTTGTCCTGATTGTTGCTGCCATCATTTCAGGGGTTATAGGAGAACCTTCGGATACCATAGCCATTATTGTGATAGTTATCTTGAATGCTGTCATCGGATTCATTCAGGAATACAGGGCAGAAAAGGCAATGGCTGCACTTAAGAAGATGGCTGCACCGGTTGCTACAGTCATTAGAGATGGGAAGCCTGCCAGTATTCCTGCCTCTGAACTTGTTCCTGGTGACATTGTTATCTTAGAGGCTGGTAAGATCGTGCCAGCGGATATTAGGCTTATAGAGGTTGCGCAGTTAAAAATTGATGAGGCTGCCCTTACGGGTGAGTCTGTGCCTGTGGAAAAGCATACAGAGCCACTTCATGACGAACATCTGCCCCTTGGAGACAGGAAAAATATGGCATATAAAGGCACATTTGTTACATATGGAAGAGGTAGCGGTGTTGTTGTAAGCACGGCAATGAATACAGAGATAGGAAAGATTGCCACAATGCTTCAGGAAGAAGAGGAGGTAAAGACCCCGCTTCAAAAAAGGCTTGCAGCCTTTGGACAGAAGCTGGCAATAGCCGTTCTTGTAATATGTGCAGTTGTCTTTGGCATAGGTGTATTAAGAGGTGAAAAGCCTTTATTGATGCTTCTTACTGCCATATCCCTCGCAGTAGCAGCTATACCTGAGGCACTTCCTGCTGTTGTAACAATATCTCTTGCCCTTGGTGCCAAAAAGATGGTGAAGCAAAATGCATTAATACGTAGGCTTCCAGCTGTTGAGACCTTAGGCTCTGTGACTTATATATGTTCTGATAAGACAGGGACCCTCACCCTGAATAAGATGACGGTGGAGGAGATATGGGTGGATGGTAAGTTAGTTAGGAGATCCGAATCTCAGTTCCTGAGCCCAGAAAAAGGATCTGAGCCCGATAGCTCATCGCCTGTAGCTTATCTTATGACTGCCCTTGCCTTGAGCAATGATGCCCAGCTTGAGGCCTCTGGCAATGTGATCGGAGATCCCACTGAAATTGCGCTGTTTAACATTGCGAGAGAAAAGGGTTTTGATAAAGAAAAACTGGAGAAAATCTTTCCGAGGGTTGCTGAGATACCTTTTGATTCTGGCAGGAAATGTATGACAACGATTCATAGAGTTGAGGGCAAGATTTCTGGACTTGCTGACTTCCCCACTAACTTTGTTTCCTTCACAAAAGGTGCAATAGAGATATTGATTGAGAAGGCTGATAACATTATTACCGATGATGGTTTAAAACCAGTTGATATAAAAGAGATTCTCAGGATAAGTGAGAAGATGGCTGCTGATGGTTTGAGGGTTCTGGGCATTGCCATGAGGCAATGGGATTCACTGCCTGATGATATATCTCCTGGTAATGTAGAGACAGGGTTCACAATTCTTGGTCTCATTGGCATGATGGATCCGCCGAGGGAGGAGGCGAAGGAAGCAGTAAGATTATGTAAGACTGCAGGTATTAAGCCTGTGATGATTACAGGGGATCATCCCTTGACAGCAAAGGCAATAGCAAAGAGGATTGGTATTCTTGATGATGACCACAAGGCAATTATTACAGGAGGGGAACTGGAGCAGTTATCTCTCGAAGAGCTGGAAGAGCATGTGGAAAAGATAAGGGTTTATGCAAGGGTTGCACCCGAGCAGAAACTCAAGATTGTAAAGGCCCTCCAGGATAGGGGACAGTTCGTTGCAATGACAGGAGACGGTGTTAATGATGCACCTGCCCTTAAGAGGGCAGATATCGGCATTGCAATGGGGATCACGGGCACGGATGTCTCAAAAGAGGCTGCCCATATGATACTTCTTGATGACAATTTTGCCACTATCGTAAAGGCAGTAAAGGAGGGCAGGAGGATCTTTGATAATATCCGGAAGTTTATAAAATATACAATGACAAGCAATTCAGGAGAGATATGGACGATATTTCTCGCCCCATTTCTTGGACTCCCAATCCCCCTTCTGCCAATTCACATACTCTGGATAAATCTTGTCACTGATGGACTTCCAGGGCTTGCCCTTGCGGCTGAACCTCCTGAAAAGGATATTATGAAAAGAGTGCCAAGGCATCCTCAGGAAAGCATATTTGCCCATGGACTTGGTGCCCATATTATATGGGTCGGGCTTCTTATGGGTTTTGTATCAATATTCACACAGGCATGGGCTATTAAGACAGGTCATGCCCACTGGCAGACCATGCTCTTTACTGTCCTCTGCCTGAGCCAGATGGGGCATGTTCTTGCAATAAGGTCTGAGAGAGAATCCCTCTTCAGTCAGGGTTTGTTTTCGAATAAGCCCCTTTTTGGGGCCTTTATCCTGACCTTTATACTACAAATGGCAACTATATATTTACCATTCTTAAATCCTATATTTAAGACAGAGCCGCTAACCTTTGATGAACTGGTATTTACACTTTTGCTGTCATCTGTGGTATTTTTTGCGGTGGAGATAGAAAAATATCTGAGAAGAAAACAGGATCATCGATCTTGACATAATTCTATCCTCTAGGCTATTCTATTTTATACGGTAAATATTTACCGATCGAGTTATGAACGTATTAATAATAAAAAATATTGCTTCTGAAGGGCCTGGCACAATCGAAGACTATCTGCGGGCAATTAAGGCACCTTATAAGATTATAGATCTGTGGGATAACAAAAAAGCACCTGATTTATCAGATTTTTCTCACCTTGTAGTCATGGGTGGTCCAATGGCTGTATATGAGATGGAGAAATATGCCTTCCTGAAGGAGGAGGCCCTGCTTATCGAAAGGGCAATAAAATCAAACCTCCATGTCCTCGGGATATGTCTCGGAGCACAGATGATAGCTCATGTCCTTGGGGCAAAGGTGTATCCTGGAATGACCAGAGAGATAGGGTGGTATCAGGTAAAACTTACAGAAGAGGGCTTGAAGGATCAAGTTATGTCTCAGCTTTTAACAGAGGATAGAAAGGCCACTATATTTCAGTGGCATGGTGATACCTTTGATATCCCGGATGGCACTGTAAGGCTTGCCTCATCAGAACTTTTTGAAAACCAGGCATTTCGTTTCTCTAACGGAGTATATGCATTACAATTCCATATCGAAGTCACGCCAGATATAATCAGGGAATGGTTTAAGGATGATAAGACCTTCAATCTCGAAGAGACCATATCAGAAACGGAAAAACTGTTCCAGGCCTATCATAGAAGGGCAAAAAACTTCTATTCAAAGTTCTTCACTCTTCGTTATAGCGATGAATGTAAAAAGAGAGATTAAGGAACTATCCTTTCTCTTCGAGATCAGTCAGATCCTCGCAAGCAGCATGGACATCTCAGAGATACTCAAACCTGTTCTCAGGGCAATGGCCGAGAAATTAGAAATGCTAAGGGGAACGATAACACTCCTGAACCGTGAGACAGGGGAGATTAGCATAGATGAGGCTTATGGTCTTTCAGATACCCAGAGGGAAAGAGGGAGATACAGGATTGGCGAAGGTATAACAGGCAAGGTCGTTCAAACAGGAGAGCCGGCAATCATAAAGGATATCTCTGAGGAAGCTCTGTTCCTTAATAAAACAGGGGCTAGGATAAATAAAAAGGATGTCTCTTTTATATGTGTGCCCATAAAGATTGGGAATGAGGTCATTGGTGCACTAAGTGCGGATCGTCTCTTTTCTGATGAGGTTTCTCTTAAAGAGGATGTGAGACTCTTATCCATAATAGCATCAATGATAGCCCAGGCTGTTCGGTTAAGGCAGTCGGCTCAAGAAGAGAGACAGAGATTGATAAACGAGAACAAGAGACTTCAGGAAGAATTAAGAGAGAGATTTAAGCCCTCAAATATTATCGGAGAATCCAAGGCTATGCATGAGGTCTATGATATTATAGGGCGTGTGGCTAATGCTGATACAACTGTCTTATTGAGAGGAGAAAGCGGCGTCGGCAAGGAACTTGTGGCGCATGCTATCCATTATAACAGCCAGCGAGCCTCTAATCCCTTAATAAGGATAAACTGTGCAGCCCTACCGGAGAATCTTATAGAGAGCGAACTTTTTGGTCATGAAAAGGGTGCCTTCACGGGCGCAATAACAATGAGAAGGGGAAGGTTTGAGCTGGCAGACAAAGGTACCATATTTCTTGATGAGATAGGAGACTTACCCATCCAGACACAGGTCAAGTTACTCAGGGTCTTGCAGGAACGGGAGTTTGAAAGACTGGGGAGCGAGAAGAGTATAAAGGTAAACGTAAGGATAATTGCAGCCACAAGCAGAAACCTTGAGGAACTCGTTAATCTTGGTAAATTCAGAGAAGACCTTTATTATCGCCTGAATGTTGTACCAATCTTTATATCACCCCTTAGGGAGAGACGTGAAGACATTCCCCTACTAATTGAGCACTTCCTGAATAAGTTTAACAAAAAGTACAGGAAAAGAGTATCACTTCCAAAGGATGTGCTCAAGACATTAATCAATTACGACTGGCCAGGGAACGTAAGAGAACTTGAGAATACCATGGAGCGGCTTGTTGTTATGTCCACGGGTGGTAACATAACAGCTTCTGACTTACCCCTCAATATCAGAGAACAATCCATAAAGAGAAGATATACTGTTCAGGTAAAGACAGCTTTACCTTCTACAATTGAGGAGATAGAAAAGACAAAAATCATCGATGCCATGCAAAAAACAGGATGGATTCAGGCTAAGGCAGCAAGATTGCTTGGCATCACCCCAAGACAGATAGGATATAAGATTAAAAAATATAACATTCAGATTAATGGGAACGATTAAAAAGGATTTACTCAATCATCTTTATCTCGATTATCCGTTCAATATGAAAAACCCTGTTGTCTTTTCGAGACGTGCAGAATGCCTGAACGCCGATGAATCTTCTGCCGTTATATTCAAGTTCTCCGACGAATGACGGCAGGATTGTTCTCCTCGATTTTTCATCTTTTGTTTTGAGATAAACAATTTCGAGCGGCTTTTGATCTCTTATGGCATTTTTTATAATGGCAAGTTTTTCATCGGGCGGCAGATTCTTTTGCGACTGCTTGTACTGATATTTTGTAACAAAATCTACAACCCTCCAGTCCATAAAGATATGCCTCTTTGCTATAGGTTTTTTAAGGACAATGCCGTCGAGGCTTGTGCATCTTGAAAGTGCCACATACAACTGACCGTGGGAAAAAGTGCCACTGCCTATATCTATGATAACCCTGTCAAAGGTCAGGCCCTGGGCTTTATGAATAGTAATCGCCCACGCAAGTTTCAGCGGATACTGCGTGAATGTTCCCACAACCTCTGAAAGAATGGTCTTCGTTCTTCTATCATAATGAAACTCATACATGCTCCATGTGTAAGGTGATACATTAGCTATATCTCCGTTGTCAAGCTCAATCTGTATTACATCAGGCTCTCCCTTTACTTTCTCAATATCGATGATCTTTCCAATGCTACCGTTTATCCACCTTCCAAGCGGGTCGTTATTCAGAAGCATCACCTGTGCCCCTATCTTAAATGTTATATCAACGCCAGTGGGAAGATCCCGTGAATTAAAGCCCCCCTCGATATGGCCATGATAGGTGTATTCCTTTCCCTTTATTTCAGCAAGCCGTTGCATGTTTATGGAGTCAGCAAGGTTATTCGTTGTGGTCAGGTATATATAGAAGCCCCTGTCATCATTAAATTCAGGCATATATCTTGCGTTAATTGCGGATATATCCTCATCCGTTACGGTTTTATTTCTTATGGCATTGAGTATATTCAAAAATCTGTCATCCCGCTGACGATAGACCTTTTCAAGTTCGATAAACTCCATTTCAAAATTCCTATCAAAAACCATTGCATCAAAGAAATATGGGCTCCTGTAAAGACCTTCAAGCAGAGCCTTATCCCTTGAGGTTACAACAGGAGGCAGTTGGTATAAATCTCCTATAAATATCATCTGGATGCCACCAAAGGGCTTTTTCTTACTTTTACCATAGATACGGAGGAATCTGTCTATACAATCCATAAGGTCTGCACGTACCATAGAGACCTCGTCAATCACGATCGCGTCGAGTTTTTTATAGATAGTCTTTTCTTTTGGATGAAGCCCCTTCACCATATCTGGAGTAATATCAGGTTTAAAGCCAAAAAATGAGTGTATGGTCTGACCTTTCACATTTACCGCTGCAACGCCTGTAGGAGCCAGTACAGCGATATCCTTCTTTGTAATACTTCTGAAATGTTGAAGCAGAGTTGATTTGCCGGTGCCTGCCCTGCCGGTAATGAAGACATTCCTGTTTGTATCCTCCATTATTTGAAGGGCGTGGAGGAACTGTTCATTCAGGTCAATGTTTGATGTGTTGTCACATAAATTATGAGCCTTTGTCATGGCGATCTCTTTATCTTCAAAATAACATAGACTGCCCCTTAATCTCTTTCCTTTCGATTGCTTCGAATATCCGTATCCTTCCGTATTCACCGTCATAGCCAGGAGCTATATGCACATCCCCTTTGCGCATTCTCGATATCGCCTCCATGATGAGCGGTGAACCTGCTGATTCTATATCTTTAAGTGGAACATCCATGAGTATCTTGAATTCGCTGCCGAGCTTCTGAAGAAGGTTTTGGTATTCCCTGTCCACTGCCTTACTGTTTGGGCCAACCTTCAAGCCCTCTGCTATTATTTCAGGCAATGGAATGATAGAATAAAAGGATGGAGAATCTTTTGGCCTGAAGCCTTCATCCCTATCCGCAAGTTTTTCTATCCTGTGCATGACACCAATGGTAACCCTCTTTCCACATACAGGACAGAGATAGTTATGCCTTATAGTCTCCTTTGGAGATAAGCTTATACTGCACGTCCTGTGTCCGTCATAATGGTACTTACCCTCCTCTGGGAAAAACTCTATTGTACCAACAAATCCCTTTCTTGTCTTTATAGCATCTATCATCGCCTTATAGGAGATGTCAGTATCGAATATATTTGCCTCCCGCCCGATCTTTGAAGGCGAGTGGGCATCGGAGTTGGATATGAGAGTGATTTTGTCCAATGCAGAAAGCCTCCAGTTCATGGGAGGGTCTGAGGATAACCCTGTCTCTATGGCATATATGTGAGGCGTCAATTCCTCAAAACACTCCTCAATGGAATCGAATCCAGATTCAGCTCCGAAAATTGAGAAGTGAGGTGTCCATGCATGGGCAGGCACGAGCATGCCATCTGGTACTTCACTTAGAACGATCTTTAAAAGATCCTTTGCATCAAGGCTGAGTATTGGTCTTCCGTCGGCATCGAGGTTTCCTATCTTTGAAAGGACTATATTTATTCTTGCCGCATCCTCAAAATCAGGCACAAATAATATGGAATGTATCTTCCTTATCCTTCCGTTCTTGCTGTAGATACAGCTTATCTCCGCTGTAAGCATGAAAAAGACATCAGCCTTGCATGAGTCTGGAATGTCCTCTGTCTTGAGATCATCTCGCAATCTGAACAATCCACCGCCTGCGGGTTCAATCTTTTCATTTAACTCCTTGAACCATTCAGGATGCGTAAAATCTCCTGTTCCGATCACAGAAACGCCTTTAAGCTGCGCCCATCTCCATATATTTTCAGGAGACATTCCAACACTCGTTGCCCTTGAGTATCTTGAATGGATGTGAAGATCTGCAATAAAACGCATAAAGGATTATAACCTTTTAGTATAACAACCGCAAGGTGATTGTAAAATAAAGTGACAGAGGTTATTTTAATGGGCATAAGACCTCAAAAACACAAAAGAAAGCGACAGGATTTTATTTAAAGGTAGAATGAGGTTATGAATGTCTTTTGAGATTATTTTATGGTGAAGATAGGTCATTTAACAAGTTACATTAAGGTGTCGCCTTTTGTGTTTTCTCGGTCTCATGCCCATCTAACATTTATCTTGGACAGATGTGGATTAAAACAATTAATCTATTGACATCTTCCACGCGGATTTTCAGCATATCAGTATCTAAAAAGTCTCTGACTTTCGGTGATTCCATTGTGTTAAAATATCTTGCATTCATAAATGTTAATGGCAACTGATAGGGACATCTCCTTTATGAAAATGGCAATCTCCCTTGCTGCAAGGGCAAGGGGTATGACGAGCCCAAATCCAATGGTTGGCGCAGTCCTTGTTAAAAATGGGGAGATCATTGCCAGAGATTATCATAAAAGACCGGGTCAACCCCATGCTGAGGCACTTGTCATCAACAGTGCAGGCGAAAAGGCAAAAGGCGCTACGCTGTATGTTAGTCTTGAACCCTGCTGTCATAGGGACAAAAGAACCCCTCCCTGCACAGAGGCAATAATAAAAGCAGGCATAAAAAAGGTCTATGTTGCTATGGAGGACCCAAACCCGAAGGTCTCTGGAAAGGGCATAAATGAACTCAAAGGAGCTGGAATAGAGGTCTTCACGGGTATCTTGGAGGAAGAGGCAAAGAGACTAAACGAGGCATATATAAAATATATAACCACAAAGAGACCCTTTGTTACCCTGAAGGTAGCCATGACCCTCGATGGTAAGATTGCAACACCCACAGGTCAATCAAAGTGGATTACAGGGGAGAGGGCGAAAAGGATGGTTCACCGCATAAGGAATAGCGTTGATGCGATCATAACAGCGATCGGGACAGTTAAGGCTGATGACCCACTTCTTACGGTAAGGGGAGTACGGTCACGAAGGATAAACAGACCATTAAGAGTTGTGATAGACCCGAATCTGGAGATACCGATTAAATCAAGGATCCTCGTAACACCTCCTGATACCCTGGTTGTTATAAGAGAAGGCGTAAACACCCAGAAAAAGGAGGAACTCTTAAAGAGCGGTGTCAGGATAATGGAATACCAAGGGGAGAAACTCGATCTAAGGTGGCTCATGGAAAGGCTTGGCGAGGAGGAGATCACATCTGTCTTAATTGAAGGCGGTTCATCCCTAAATGCCCATGCCCTCGAAGATGGTGTGGTAGATAAGGTTTTATTCTTTGTAGCTCCGAAGATCATGGGTGGAAGAGAATCATATCCCGCAATAGGGGGCAGGACATACCGACCCCTTGAAGATGCTCACATATTAAAAGACATCAAGATAAGAAGGATCGGAGAGGACATTCTGATTGAGGGGTATATACATTAGCTTTTTGACCTTTCCTTTCTCAACCTGAGGGTCATAAGTGTAATAGTTCCTGTGAAGAAGAGGATTGCACCTGTCAGTGCCCATATTGCGCCAGGGTCCTTGCTTATCTCCACGAGGGCGGCCTTAACAGGATATACCTGTATATCTCTTACATAAATCCCGATACCGTCAGTGAAGAGTGGTTTATTTGGCCTGATTGAAACTTTCTTAACGATGCCTTCAGAGGATCTACTCACATCGATGTGCCAGTCTGTTATAAAACCCTCCTGGCTAAGATTGATATCGATCCTTTCGAAACGAATAAACCTATCAGGCCCTGTATTTATAATAACCCCTTCTGTTATAACGCCATAATCCTTAAACCCTCCGATGGCACTCATTAAATGGGCCAGTAGAATAAAGAGAAAACCCATATGGATAATCTGTGGAGAGATGATCATCAGCCGTCCTGTTAGTCTCCTCTTTTTGAGGATTGAGTCTACACTGCAGATAAGTGTATTAAGGGCAAGCAGTGTGAGAATGCTGATTGAGACCCAGAGCCACCATGTCAAATAAAAGGGGTTCTTCATTAACCACGATAAAAGAGGGATCGAGTTTATTGATTGAAACTCCTTCTTCAAAGGCATTATGTAGGCACCTGCAAAAAGCATGGAGATGAGAAGGAGGAGTAAGACTATCGCCAATCTCAATGATACCAGTATCTCTTTCAATCTCTTCATCATCTCAGAATGTGTGAGAACTCTTCATGAGCAGACTTACCCCAAGATATGTGAATAATACCACAAGAAATCCTGCCGTACCAAGCACAACAGAGGGCATTCCCTGCCATTTCTGACGGAGTCTTGCGTGAAGATAAAGGCTATAGAAAAGCCATAATAGGGTTGTCCATAATTCTTTAGGTGTCCATAACCAGTAAGTGCCCCAGGCAAGATATGCCCATATGCCTCCAAAGATCATGGATAACGAAAAGAGGCAATAACCCGTAAAAATCACCTTATACTGAGTTATTTCGAGAGATTCAACCGCCTCCTTATCTCTGAAAACATAAAGTATTCCAATCACAAATCCGATGCCCAAAAGTCCGTAGGAAAGAAAGGACAGGATGACATGCAGTTCAAACCAGATCGTCTTTAGTATCGGGGGTAAGGGTAGATTATGGGGATCGAATTCACAGGCAGAGACCGTAAAGATAGAAGCAAGTAATGAGATGAGAAAGAAAAATCCCCTGTTATCCTTCAGTTTCATCCCGACAGGCATTGAAAAGGCTACTATAGAGCCTGAAAGGAATATTAATGTGTCATGGGGTCCAACAAGGGGAATACGACCAAGGTTTACTGACCTCATAACTATATAGAGCGACTGGATAATGAGACCTGCCAGTAAAAAAGGCCTTTTAAAGATACCCGCTATATAAAAGATTACAGGGAACAGGGGAAAAATGGGCAACATAACTGTTATCTTCTAAGGAAGAATATTAGAAGGCCTGCAATAATCATCACGATGCTCAATACCTGTCCCATTGTGATAAGTCCAAGGATATAGCCTATCTGGGGATCAGGCTCCCTGAAGAACTCTATTACAAACCTGAATATGCCGTAGAGGAATAAAAAGGCTGCTGAGAGATATCCCCTTTTCAGTACCCTGTCTTTAAGAAACCAGAGGATTAGAAAGAGACTGAGGCCTTCCAGGAAGAATTCGTACAGTTGAGAGGGATGCCTTGGCAGTGGCCCTCCTTCTGGAAACAACATTGCCCAGGGAACATCCGTGACCCGTCCGTAAAGTTCTCCATTTATGAAATTTCCGATCCTTCCAAGGCCAAGGCCAATAGGAGCAGTAACAACCAGTAGGTCTGATAACTGCCAGAAATCGATCTTGTACCTTCTTGAAAAGATAAGACAACTTGCAATACACCCTATGAGGCCACCATGAAAAGACATTCCACCATGCCAGACCGCAAATATCTCGAGGGGTTCCTTAAGGTATAGTGGCAGGTTATAGAATATAACATAACCGAGCCTTGCTCCAATCAATAGGCCAAGGATTATATAGGTATAAAGGGAGTCAATCACTGCCTTAGGTATAGGGAGCCCCCTTTTCTTTACCTGGTATCTGACAAGTAGATAAGAAGAAGCAAAGCCTATAAGGTACATCATACCGTACCATCTTATAGAGAATGGCCCTATCCTGATTATCTCAGGGTCTATCTGAGGATATGGGATCATCAAAACATGATAACACAAAAGGGTAAGTTGAAGTGGTACACTTCTTTTGTATATAATTATAGGCTCATGAGGAAGAAGGTCTCTGTAATAGGTGCTGGTAATGTGGGTGCAACCGTCGCTGAATTGTTAGCGCGGGATGGACTCGCTGATGTTGTGCTCTTCGATGTTGCAGAGGGCATCCCACAGGGAAAGGCCCTTGATATACTCCAGGCATGCCCGGTATGGGATTCCCCTGTCAATGTTAAGGGAACTAATGAATACAATGATATCGAATTATCTGATATCGTTGTTATCACCGCAGGCTTTCCCAGGAAACCAGGAATGAGCAGGGATGATCTTTTGCAGGCAAACGCCAGGGTTGTGTCAGAGGTTGCAGAAAATGTTGCTAAATATTCTCCAGATTCAATCATGATAGTTGTCACAAATCCGATGGATGTGATGACACAGTTAAGCATGAAGATCTCAGGTTTCGAACCCGAGAGGGTAATAGGTATGGGCGGGATACTTGATTCTGCAAGATTCAGGACATTTATCTCTTCAGAGTTAAAGGTTTCACCTCAGGATATAGAGGCCATTGTTTTGGGTGGTCATGGTGACTTCATGGTTCCCCTTCCAAGGTTCACAACTGTTAAAGGGATACCGATAACAAAACTTATGCCAGAAGAATTGATAAAGGACATCATTGAAAGGACAAGGCATGGTGGAGCTGAGATAGTATCCCTGTTGAAGTCAGGCAGTGCTTATTATGCACCTGCAGCAGCAACATGCCAGATGGTTAAGGCGATAATCAATGATGAGAAAAGGTTGCTACCATGTTCTGCCTACCTCAAGGGAGAGTATGGTGTTGATGGATTCTATACTGGAGTCCCTGTAATACTTGGCAGTAAAGGGATAGAAAAGATCATCGAGCTGGATTTGACTGATGAAGAAAAGGTCAGTTTTTATAGATCTGTTCAGGCAGTAAGACTGCTTGTCGAGAAACTCAATATATGAGGAGGAGAAATGGAGAGGACATTATCAATTATCAAACCTGATGGGGTAAAGAAGAATCTCATTGGCGAGATCATAAGCAGATTTGAGAAAAAGGGTCTCCGCATTGCAGCCCTAAAAAAGATAGCCCTTTCAAAGGAGGAGGCAAAGGCCTTTTACATAGTCCATAAGGAGAGACCATTTTATGAAAGCCTTACTGATTTCATGTCTGAGGGACCGATCGTTGTCATGGTTATTGAGGGCGAAGGTGCCATTACAAAGGTAAGGGAGATAATGGGCGCTACAAATCCCAAAGAAGCAGCAGCAGGCACTATAAGGGCTGATTTTGCTACAGACATCGAGAGAAATATCGTCCATGGCTCTGACTCCCCTAAATCTGCTTCCTACGAGATACCATTCTTCTTTTCAGCGCTCGAGATCCTCTAAACCGAATAACATTAACTCAAGATTATCTCTTTATTGAGGTTCTTCGGTCGCTCCACTCCCCCAGAATGACCGGGGGATGTTTCTTGGGGTCATTCCGGGCGAATCGAAGAATCTCCTTCCATCCAGTTGGTCAAATAGGCAATAGCCATTAGCTCTATGGCCTATTATGGAACCGGAATTGACAATATCCTAAGAAAAGCATTATTATTCTCTTAAGAGGAGGTTATGATGTTTGAAAGATTTACAGAGAGAGGCAGAAAGATAATCATATACGCCCGTGAAGAGGCAGAGAAAAGGCAAAATGATTATCTCGGCACTGAACATATACTGCTTGCCCTCTTAAGAGATGACGATGGATTGCCTGTTGTAATTCTCAGAAAGATGGGCATATCGATTGATGAACTTTACATGGAGGTCGAGAGAAACCTTCCCTCGGGAACAAATATAATGACCTTTGGGGATATACCTTTTACACCAAGAGCAAAAAAAGTGCTCGAGCTTGCTGTGGAGGAGGCAAGGCTCCTGGGACATAACTATATTGGAAGTGAACACCTTATGCTTGGTCTCATAAGAGAAGAGGAAGGCATTGGTGGAAAGATCCTCAGGTCCTTTGGGGTAAACCTCCTTGGAGCAAGACAGTTGACCATCAATCTCGCTCTGAGGACACACCCCCATGTTAAGGAGAGAAGGACATCGACACCTGCCCTTGACGAATTTGGCCGTGATCTGACACAACTTGCAAGGGCTGGCAAACTTGACCCTGTGATAGGTAGAGAGGATGAGATAGAAAGGGTTCTTCAGATCCTTGGCAGGCGGATAAAGAATAACCCTGTTATAATCGGGGAACCAGGCGTAGGAAAAACAGCTATAGTTGAAGGACTGGCCCAGAAGATCGTAAACGGCGATGTCCCTGAAAGCCTTATAGGAAAGAGGATCGTCTCCCTTGACCTCGGAGCCCTCATTGCGGGTACAAAATACAGAGGACAGTTTGAGGAGAGATTGAAGATCGTCATGAAGGAAATAACCCAGTCTGACAATGTCATTTTATTTGTTGATGAATTGCATACATTGATAGGTGCTGGTGCTGCTGAGGGATCTGTGGATGCATCGAGTATGCTGAAGCCCGCATTGTCGAGGGGAGAGATCCAGTGTATTGGTGCTACAACCCCTGATGAGTACAGGAAATATATCGAAAAAGACGGTGCTATGGAGAGGAGATTTCAACCAATATATGTACAGCCTCCAAGCGTAGAAAATACGATCAAGATCCTCCAGGGACTCAAAAGCAGATATGAAGCACACCATCGCGTAAAAATCAGTGAAGAATCCATTGAGTCAGCTGTTAAGCTTTCAGACAGATACATAACAGATAGACACCTGCCTGATAAGGCAATAGATGTGATAGATGAGACCGGTTCGAGGATCAAGCTTAAGAGATATACCCCACCGGTTGAGTTAAAAGAGATTGAACAGGAACTTATCAGGCTCTCGAAGGAGAAGAACCTGTATGTAAAGCTCCACGATCTTGAAAAGGCTGCCACCATAAGGGGAGAAGAGGAAAAGATGAAGAGGCTATACGACCAGTTACAGCGGAGATGGAGAGAGAACATGAACAAGGAAATCCCCATTATAAGGGAAGAGGATGTGGCATACACAGTTTCTAAGATGACAGGTATTCCCCTGTTTAAATTAGGGCAACAAGAGTCGGAGAAGCTTATCAGGATGGAGGAGGCGCTTCATAACAGGATAATAGCACAGGATGAGGCTATCAAGGCAATATCAAAGGCTATCAGGAGGTCAAGGGCAGGACTCAAAGGCAGGAAGAAACCGATTGGGTCATTCTTTTTCCTTGGTCCAACAGGCGTTGGAAAGACAGAGCTTGCCAAGGCCCTTGCGGAGTTCCTCTTTAATGACGAAAATGCCCTGATAAAGATAGATATGTCAGAATATATGGAAAGATTTAATGTCTCAAGGCTGACGGGTGCTCCTCCAGGTTATGTTGGTTATGAGGAGGGTGGCCAGTTAACAGAAAAGATAAGGAAGAGACCATATTCTGTGGTACTCTTCGATGAGATAGAAAAGGCACATCCCGATGTGTTCAATATCCTTCTACAGGTCCTTGACGAGGGTGTCTTAACGGATAGCTTTGGCAGGAAGGTTGATTTCAAGAACACAGTAATAATCATGACATCCAACCTTGGTGCAAGGATTATAGAGAAGTCTACCCCCCTTGGCTTTCAAAGGGTTGCGTCAGAGGACATCTATCTTAAGATCAAGGACAATGTGCTTCAGGAATTGAAGAGGACCTTTAACCCTGAGTTTCTCAATCGTGTGGATGAGATCATCGTGTTCCATCCCCTTGAGAAGGAACATCTCATATCAATCATTGATCTCCTGATTAAGGAGTTGAACAAACAACTCTTTGAACAGGGCCTCCAGATCGAGGTTGATCATGCAGCTAAGGAATGGATTATCGATAAGTATTACCAGCCTGCCTATGGAGCCAGGCCGATGAGACGGGCTGTTCAGAGGGAAATTGAGGATCCCCTTTCTGAACATATCCTTACAGGAAGATTTAAAGGGGTTAACAGGATAAGGGTCTACCTTGAAGCTGGTAACCTTATCTTTTCAGAGGCTGAGGAAGAGGTCCTCCTGTCAGGTGTCAATTAGGGGGAGTTCTGAACCTTGAGATATAAGGGGCTAATCCTTGCTGCAGTTGCCTTCTTTGCCTTAATCATTCTCATCTTCGGAGTTCAAAGGCAGGAAAAGGTTGAGAAAACGAAAATCCTTGAGGGTCTCGATGCACCAGACATCTCCTTAAGTGACCTGTCAGGAAGAACTCTAAGACTATCTGATCTCAAGGGTAAGGTTGTCTTCGTAAATTTCTGGGCATCTTGGTGTCAACCCTGTCGAGAGGAGATGCCATCCCTTCAAATCCTTTACAATAACCTCAAGAGTAATGATAATTTCAGGATGATCACGGTTCTTTACAGGGATGATCCTGACAGGGCTGTTTCTTTCCTCAAGGGGAATAACCTGGATCTTCCCCTCTGGATTGACAGGGATGGAAAGGCAGCAGCCTCTTACGGATTAACGGGTGTTCCCGAGACTTTCATAATCGACAAAAAAGGGATCTTAAGGAAAAAGGTCATAGGTCCTGCTAATTGGGCATCTCCAGAGGTTTTATTATTTATCTCTGAACTTATTAATGGATGAAGGACGAAAAGGCCCTCCTCTTTACAGGCTTGCTATTTCATAATGAGATCTATCTTAATGAGGCAAGACAGCGGTTACTGAACCTCTTTGGAAAGGTCCTCTTTGAGAGCCCAACCCTTGAGTGGGACCACTCAGAATATTACAGAGACGAACTGGGATGGCCAATAAAGAGACGTTTCATATTCTTTGATGGTTTGATAAATTCAGAGACCCTTCCAGAGATCAAACTTCTTACAAGGGAGATAGAAG
>JBBIPQ010000033.1:0-16788 GCA_037442785.1 Nitrospirota bacterium | reverse complement strand
GGGTTTCTTATTTGTATGTAAAAGAGGCATTTCCAGAGGCCTCTGTTCTCAAGCTCGGAATGGTGTATCCCTTTCCAGAGGATATGATCAGGAGGTTTGCCCGGGAGGTTGAGGAGGTCATAGTTGTTGAGGAACTCGACCCTTTTATAGAACTCCATGTAAAGGCCCTTGGTGTTAAGTGTAAGGGTAAGGAACTGATCCCGCCTTACGGGGAGCTTAACTCATATATTGTAAGGAAGGCCATAACTCGCGAAGAAAGGACTCTCTTTATGCCCGTAAATATCCCCCAGAGACCTCCTGCACTCTGCCCTGGATGTCCTCACAGGGGGGTGTTCTATGCCCTTTCAAAACTCGATGTCTTTGTAGCAGGGGATATAGGCTGTTATACCCTTGGTGCCCTCAAGCCGTTATCAGCAATGGATTCCTGCGTATGCATGGGTGCCGGGATCGGAAATGCCCATGGCATGGAAAAGGCCCTCGGTCGTGATTCTCTTGGAAAGGTTGTGGCTGTTATAGGAGATTCTACATTTATCCATTCTGGTATAACAGGGCTTATTGATGTAGTCTATAACAATGGGTTTTCAACAGTGGTTATCCTTGACAACAGGACAACCGCCATGACAGGCCACCAGAACCATCCTGGCACAGGCAGAAGGGTAACCGGTGAAAAGGGCAGGGAGATAGATTTAGAAAGGTTGTGTAGGGCTATAGGCATAGAACATGTATATACCGTCAATCCCCATGATATTAAATCAACAATGGATGTCCTTAAAAGGGAGATAAACAGGCCAGAACCATCTGTTGTTATAACCAAGCATCCCTGTGTATTATTGCCAGAGATGAAAAAGAGGAAGAAGCCCCTCTATGTTGTTCTTCAGGATAAGTGTGTTGGATGCATGGCCTGTCTGAAGCTGGGTTGCCCAGCTATTGAGTGGGTTCCATTAAACAGGGAGGAGGCAAAGAGGCTCGGGTTTAAGGAAAGGCAGAAAGGTTATGCCAGGATAAATTCAGTTTTATGTGATGGCTGTGGTCAGTGCGCGCCCCTTTGCAAATCAAAGGCAATAGTGATAGGTGAGAGAGAGGATGAATAAAGGTAATATACTTTTCTGCGGTGTTGGTGGTCAGGGAATAATACTTGCCAGTGAGATAACAGCGTTGGCCTTAATTAGGGCAGGCCTTGATGTAAAGAAGAGCGAGGTTCATGGTATGGCTCAGAGGGGAGGGTCTGTGGTTGCCCATATGAGGTTTGGAGAAAAGGTCTATTCTCCTTTAGTTGAACCTGGCTCTGCCGATATAGAGATTGCCTTTGAGTTACTGGAATCACTTAGGTATCTTCCCTATCTCAATGAAAACAGCAAGGTTATAGTAAATACTCAGAGGATCTTGCCCCTTTCTGTTGCAATAGGGGAGGAGCAATACCCTAATGATGTGATTGGTGAGCTGAGAAAGAGAGTCTCTTCTGTCTATCCTATTGATGCATTTGAACTTGCAAGGTCTGCTGGAGAGATAAAGGCTACAAATATGGTTCTTGTTGGTGCCCTTTCGAGGTTTTTACCGTTGAGTAAGGAAGATTTCCTGGAGGTTATTGAGCAGAGGGTCCCGAGAAGATTTGTTGAGGCTAATGTCAGGGCATTTATAAAAGGTCTGGAATCCATTAATGCGCAGGAGGTTTAATATAAATCATGATATGGAATGAGAGATATGAGAAAATGGAAAGGGGGGATCTTGAGTCCCTTCAATTACAGAGACTCAAGAGGATAGTAAAGAAGGTGTATGAGGCGGTTCCTTATTATAGGCAGAAGATGGAGGAGGCTGGCGTTAAGCCACAGCACATAAAGACCCTCAGGGATCTTGTGAAACTTCCCTTCACAACAAAGGATGACCTGAGAAGGAATTATCCCTTTGGTTTATTTGCTGTACCACTTGAAGATGTGGTGAGGATTCATGCCTCTTCAGGTACGACAGGCAAACCAACTGTGGTTGGATATACGAGGAGGGATATAGAGACATGGGCAGAGGTCATGGCAAGGACACTCAGTTGCGGCAATGTGACAAGGTCAGATGTGGTTCATAATGCCTATGGTTACGGCCTTTTTACAGGGGGCCTTGGGGCTCACTATGGTGCTGAGAGGATTGGTGCTTCTGTTATACCCATTTCTGGTGGAAATACAAAGAGGCAGATAATGATAATGCAGGACTTCGGCTCTACCGTTCTACTCTGTACCCCTTCCTATGCCCTGAATATTGCTGATGTGATGAAGGAGATGGGGGTTGATCCATCGTCTCTGAAGTTAAGTTCTGGCCTTTTCGGCGCAGAACCATGGTCAGAGAGGATGAGGGAGGAGATAGAAAGGAAGCTTCATCTGACAGCCCTTGATATATATGGGCTCAGTGAGATAATAGGCCCGGGGGTTGCTAGCGAATGCATTGAGGCAAAGAGGGGACTACATATATTCGAGGATCACTTCCTTCCTGAGATAATCAATCCCGATACAGGGGAGGTTCTCCCCTATGGAGAGATGGGAGAGCTTGTCTTTACTACCCTTACAAAAGAGGCGATACCAGTGATCAGATACAGGACAAGGGACCTCACAAGGCTGATACCTGATAGGTGTGTATGCGGGAGGACCTTTCTGAGGATGGAGAGGATAACAGGCAGGAGTGATGACATGCTCATAATAAGGGGTGTGAATGTATTCCCATCACAGATAGAGCATGTCCTTATGAGCATTGAGGGTGTCGAGCCCCATTATCAGATAGTTGTGGATAGAGAAGGCGCCCTCGATGTTATCGAGGTCCATGTGGAGGTGAGGGAGGAGATATTTTCAGATGAGATAAAGAACCTTGAGATATTGAGCAAAAGGATAGAAATGGAGATAAAGGACCTTCTGGGTATATCCTGTAAGGTTAAGCTCGTAGAGCCAAGGACTATCGAGAGGAGTGAGGGTAAGGCAAAGAGGGTCATAGATAAGAGAAAGCTTTGATTTTCAGGAGGTTTTATGAAGGTTGAACAGATTTCCATATTTCTTGAGAATAAGTCAGGGAGGCTAGCTGAGGTTACGGATGTCCTTGCTAAGGCTGTCATAAACATAAGGGCATTATCTCTTGCAGATACCGCAGACTTTGGTATCTTGAGACTCATAGTGAATGACACAGAGAAGGCAAAGCAGGTATTGAGGGACAATGGGTTTACTGTTGGCAAGACCGAGGTGGTTGCTGTTGAGGTCCCTGATAGGCCCGGTGGACTGGCAGGGATACTGAATATCTTGAAAGAAAGGGGTATAAATGTCGAGTATATGTATGCCTTTGTCCAGAAAAGCAGAGAAAATGCTATTATAATATTCCGTTTTGATGAGGTTGACGGTGCTATAAGTGCCCTTACCTCTTCTGGAGTAAAGATACTTAAGGGCGAGGAGGTTTATGCACTTTAAGAATCCATGTCTTACATGGAAGATAAAGATATCAGGAGGTAGAGATGAGCAGGTATTTAAGGCTGGGCCTTGTGATCTTCACAATATTAAGTGTCTTCTTCACTTCAGTTCCCTTTTCCTATGCGAAGGAACCCTATAGGATAGGGGCCATATTTTCAGTTACAGGGGCCGCTTCCTTTCTTGGTGAGCCTGAAAAAAACACGGTTCTTATGCTCGTTGACCAGATTAATAAGTCAGGTGGTATTAACGGACATCCCCTGGAGGTTATTATCGAGGATTCAAAGAGTGACGAGACCCAGGCAGTTCTTGCAGCCAAGAAACTCCTTGAAAAGGATAATGTCCTTGCTATCATAGGACCATCCACAACAGGGGAATCAATGGCCCTCGTCCCCATAATGAATAATGCAAAGACAGCCCTCATCTCCTGTGCTGCAGGGGCACCAATAACAAATCCTGTTAATGAGAGGTACTGGATATTCAAGACACCCCAGTATGATACTAGTGCTGTTGAGGCCATATATACCCACATGAAGAAACATGGTATCTCCAAGGTTGGCATAATAACGATTGCTACAGGCTTTGGCGATGCCGGAAGAAAGGCCCTTCATGATCTGGCCCCTAAGTTCGGGATAACCATAGTGGCTGATGAAAGGTACGGTCCAAAGGACTCGGATATGACGACCCAGCTTACAAAGATAAAGGCATCAGGTGCACAGGCAGTGATAAATTGGTCTGTTGGGCCAGGACAGGTGGTTGTCACAAAGAACTGGCATGCCCTCAATATGGGTATTCCCTTATACCAGAGCCATGGCTGGGGAAGCAAGAAGAATATAGAACTGGCCGGAAAGGCTGCAGAAGGTGTCATTGCACCTCTTGGAAGGCTCGTTGTCTGGGAAAAGTTGCCTGACAAACATCCTCAGAAGGCCCTATTGAGAAAATATGAGTGGGACTATAAGTCCCTTTATAAGAGTGAACCAGGCACCTTTGGAGGTCATGCCTATGATGCCCTGATGATGGTTGTGGAGGCCCTGAAAAAGGTCGGACCTGATAAGAAGAAGATAAGGGACTACATAGAGAGGAATATCAAGAACTGGCCTGGCACAGGGGGAATATTCAACATGTCTGAAAAGGACCATTGCGGTCTTGACATGACAGCCTTTGAGATGGTCGTTGTCAAAAACGGAGACTGGGAGATACTGAAATAGATTGTTCAGTGTATTTCTTCAATTCCTATTCTCAGGCCTTACAACGGGGGCAGTATATGCCCTCGTTGGTTTAGGCTTCAACATAGTCTATAATTCTACCTCAATAATAAACCTTGCCCAGGGAGAATTTGTGGTTATCGGTGGTCTTATGATGTGGTATTTCTCAGAGTTGCTCAAGATACCATTCTTCCTCTCCCTTTTATCTACCATTGCAGTATCAGCCCTGATAGGTCTTATTATGGAAAGGCTCACAATAAGGCCACTTCTAAAAAAGGCGGATCTACTTCTGATGATAATGGTTACTATAGCTGTCTCGATATTTATAAGGGGATTGGTGATGTTTAAATTCGGTAAGGAACCTTACACCTATCCTCCCTTTACAGAGGGTGACCCATTGATTATATATGGTGCTGTTATCCAGCAGCAGACACTCTGGGTGATTGGCATTACAGGTCTTTGCATCGTGGTGCTGTATCTTTTCTTTAACAAGATGATGCTTGGTAAGGCCATGAGGGCATGCTCTGTTGAGCCCAGGGCAGCAAGACTCATGGGTATAAGTGTATCTAAGGTTGTTATGCTCTCCTTTGTCATAAGTGCTGTGGTGGGTGCGGTCGGTGGTATCGCCATAACACCCATATCACTCATGGAATATGACAAAGGGCCGATGCTGGCTGTTAAGGGGTTCTGCGCCTCAATAATGGGTGGCCTTGGAAGAGGCAGGGGGGCTGTGATAGGTGGATTCGTCCTTGGCATACTGGAATCCTTAACAGCTGGTTACATTCATTCAGGGCTTAAGGATGCGGTTGCATTGATTATAATGTTGTTTATTCTGTTTTTCAAGCCTGCTGGAATATTTGGTAGTGCCCAGATCGCGAGACTGAGGAAATTTTAGATGAGCAGGGATGATCTTATTGTGATTCTGTTCTTGATTGCCACTGTTATCCTACTTCCTCTTATCTCAGGGAGCTCCTATCTTCTGTCTGTCGGGATATTTGCAGGTATCAATGCCCTTGTTGCAATAGGTCTCACCATACTCATGGGTTATGCTGGACAGGTATCCCTCGGTCAGGCCGGTTTTTATGGTATCGGTGCCTATGTCTCATCAATCATGAGCCTAAAGCTCGGACTACCTGTTATGATTAGTATGGTCATAGCAATGTTAGCTGCTGCTATAGCAGCAATCCTACTATCAGTGCCCGCCCTCAGATTAAAGGGCCATTACCTTGCTGTTGCCACCCTCGGATTCGGTGAGATAATCTATGTTATCCTGAATGAATGGGGTCCTGGTGGGCCATCAGGTTTTGGGGATATACCCTATTTTAGCCTTCTTGGATATACCCTCACATCCTCTCAAGAATATTTTTGGCTAATATGGGGTTGTGTGATCATAGTAATGGCGTTTTCTTTGAACCTCATTAACTCAATTACAGGAAGGGCATTAAGGGCCATTCATGGTAGCGAGGTTGCTAGTGTCTCCATGGGTATTGATGTTGTTAGATTGAAGATAAAGGTCTTTGTCCTGAGTGCTATTTATGCATCCCTTGCTGGTTCCCTTTATGCCCATTATGTAACCTTTGTCAGCCCGAGCAGTTTTTCTCTCTTTTATTCTATCCTTGTCCTTATGATGGTCGTGCTTGGAGGCATGTCCAATCTCTGGGGAGGGATAACCGGTGCCATTATTATAACACTACTGCCTGAGGTTCTCAGGGGTTTTAAGGAATACGATATCCTCATCTATGGTCTTATCCTTACCCTTTCGCTGCTATTTATGCGAAAGGGCATAGTTCCATTAGTAATAGAGGCGATCAGGAGAAGGGGATAATGCTGCTTCAGGTCAGGAATATCTCAAAGAGTTTCGGAGGACTGAATGCACTGAGGAATGTGTGTTTCTCTGTGAGGGAAGGGGAGATACACGCATTAATAGGCCCAAATGGTGCGGGAAAGACGACGATGTTGAATATCATAAGCGGGATAGAATCACCTGATTCTGGAGAGATTGTCTTTAAGGGAGAGATCGTTAATGGAAGGCCTCCTGAGAAAAGGGCAAAAAAGGGACTTTCCAGAACATTCCAGCACCTTGAACTCTTTAATGATATGACAGTGATTGAAAATATCATGGTAGGCTGTTACCTCAAGACAAGATCAGGTTTCTTCAGATCAGGTCTGTTGCTTCCCGGTACAAAGAGGGATGAAAGGGAGATATATGAGAGGAGTTGCGAGATCCTCGATTATATAAACCTATCAAAGAGAAGAGATGAAATGGCAAAGACCCTTCCTGTTGGTGAGCAGAGGGTGCTGGAGATCGGGAGGGCCCTGGCTACTGAGCCAGATTTATTACTCCTTGATGAGCCAGCAGCCGGTCTGAACATAAGGGAGACGAGAGAGCTTGGTGAACTTATTGGGAAGATAAGAAAGGAAAGGGGTGTAACGGTTTTGATTGTTGAACATGACATGGAGTTGGTTATGCGCATAAGTGATAATATAACGGTGCTGAACTTTGGAGAGGTAATAGCTGATGGCCCGCCCATTGAGATTCAAAAGGACCCTCAGGTCATTGCTGCTTACTTGGGTGAGGATGAGTAGATGCTGATCCTGAAGAATCTGGATGTTTATTATGGCAAACTCCATACCCTGAAGAAGGTTTCCCTTCATGTTAATAAGGGGGAGATCGTTGTCCTTATCGGTAGTAATGGTGCTGGAAAGACCACGCTTCTTTCTACAATATCAGGTCTCATCAAACCTTCCTCAGGCAGTATAATTTATGATGGTAGGGAGATAGCCGGGGAAGATCCAGCAAGGATAGTCAGGATGGGGATTTCTCAGGTACCAGAGGGCAGGCTTGTATTCAGGCCAATGACTGTGGAGGAGAATCTCCTTCTTGGTTCGTATCACAGGTATAGTCTCAGGAATCGTTCAGCAGTAAGGGAAGATATGGAAAGGGTATATTCTGTATTTCCTGTGCTTAAACAGAGGAAAAAGCAACTGGCGGGGACCCTTTCAGGTGGTGAACAGCAGATGCTTGCAATCGGGAGGGCATTAATGGCAAGACCGAGGGTGCTTCTTCTGGACGAGCCGAGCATGGGTCTTGCACCAAATATTATAAGGGAGATATTCAGATACATTGTGGACCTCCAGAGGGAGTATGGCCTTACAGTTTTGCTTGTTGAACAGAATGCCCGAAGCGCCCTCAGGATATCAGGTCGAGGATATGTAATAGAGACAGGAAGGATAGTCCTTGAGGGAACCTCTGAGGAACTCCTTTCAAACAGGGATGTCCAGAGGGCATATCTCGGCAGAGATCTTGATTCTGAGGTTATTATATGAACTCTCAATTCGGTGAATTGGGGAATAAAATATTTACCTTGTTATAATATTGCCAGGGAGGAGCTATGTACTGGGATAAAGAAAAGGAGTGTATGGACAGGGAAGAGTTGAGACAGCTTCAACTTGAAAGGTTACAGTCAACGATTCACAGGGTCTATATGAATGTCCCCTTCTATAGAAAGAGATTTGATGCCCTTGGAATAGATCCGGATGATTTTGGAAGTCTTGAGGATATAAGAAAACTGCCATTCACGACAAAGGATGACCTCAGAGACAACTACCCATATGGTCTTTTTGCTGTCCCCTTGAGGGAGGTTGTCAGGATCCATGCATCATCAGGCACAACAGGCATGTCAACGGTTGTTGGTTATACCAGGAACGATCTCAAGACATGGTCAGACCTTGTTGCTCGGATCCTTGTGGCAGGGGGTATAACAAAGGATGATGTGATCCAGATAGCCTTTAATTATGGCCTCTTTACAGGTGCCTTTGGTCTCCATTATGGCGCTGAAAGGGTTGGCGCATCTGTGATCCCCATATCAAGTGGAAACACAAAAAGACAGGTAAAGATAATGCAAGACTTCAAGACCACTGCCCTTGTCTGTACCCCGAGTTATGCCCTTTTAATAGCAGATACGATTGCTGAGATGGGGATAAATCCAAACTCCCTCTCCCTGAAATATGGCCTTTTTGGTGCAGAACCATGGTCTGAGGCTATGAGAAAGGAGATACAGGATAAGCTGAAGATCATTGCAACGGACAACTATGGATTGAGTGAGATAATGGGGCCAGGAGTTGCTGGTGAATGCCTCGAACAGAGGGGTCTCCATATTAACGAGGATCACTTCCTTGTTGAGGTAATGAACCCCGAGACCCTGGAGCCCGTTCCACAGGGAGAGACAGGTGAGCTGGTCATAACAACACTGACAAAAGAGGCATTCCCGATGATCAGATTCAGAACGAGGGATCTCACGAGGCTTATACCTGGGGAATGCAGCTGTGGCAGGACCTTTGTGAGGATGGAGCGGGTCAAGGGAAGAACAGATGATATGCTTATCGTCAAAGGGGTCAATGTCTTTCCCTCACAGATAGAGTCTGTTCTATTCGAGATTGAGGGGACAGAGCCTCATTATCAGATAGTCATAGAGAGGAGGGGCGCCATCGATGAGATGACCGTCCTTGTTGAGGTATCAGAGGAGATATTCTTTGATGAGATGAAGAAGCAGAATGAATTGATTAATCTAATAAAACAGAGGCTGTTTTCGGAACTCGGTATAAATGTAGATGTGAAACTTGTAGAAAAAAAGACCCTTGAGAGGTTTGAAGGTAAGGCAAAGAGGGTTATTGATAAGAGAAGGTACTGATTATGACAAAGAGGATACTCTTTGCTACCTCAATCCAGCCTGTTGTTGAAAGCCTCACCCTGTATAAGGTGATGGCGAATATGAGGTTATCAATTAGTGGAATAAGAATAATTAAGGGGATCTTGATCAGGGAATAAATAACAGACGCAATTAACAGATATATTATCATGACTAATCGATCTTTTAATTTCTTCCTCAATTGAATCCTTACCTTCAGGACACCTGCCATGAAGAATATGGCTGCAGCAATATATAAAGGAAGGTCTATCATACCCGAAACAGAGAATCTGGCAAGGGGTGCTGCAATCGTGAGTGTGGCAAAACCAAGAAGTTCTGTAACAACCGCATGTTCACCCAAGAGATAGAGAGACATTGTATAAGATAGTGGCACTATCGCAAACGGTATCAGCCTTAAGGTCTCTGATGAAAAGGCAAGGAAGAACAGGGATGTCCCTATAATTATCTGGCCTGAGAAGATATAAAAGGCCTTTCTATCCTTCTGTCGAACCCATATTGTGAAGGATTGCTTTGAGTTGATGAAAAGAGAGATTGAAAGTAGCGAAAGGAAGGAATTGAAGTTAAATGCCCTTGTTATGAGGATACCTGTCAGAAAAGACGGTATCATTACACTCCATGAACCATATTCCTTAAGCAGATACCTCATACTGGAATCATATCCGTCTTTCCCAGAATACGGAAATGAGTTAGATCATACTGTCTAACCTATTATTTTAACGCACATCTGTCCAAGATAAATATTAAAGGGCATGAGACCGAGAAAACACAAAAGGCGACACCTTAATGTAACTTGTTAAATGACCTATCATCACCATAATATAATCTCAAAAGACATTCATAACCTCACCCTACCTTTAAATAAAATCCTGTCGCTTTTTTTGTGTTTTTGAGGTCTTATGCCCATTAAAATAATCTCTGTCACTTTATTTTGGACAACCATTATTTTCACGGATACTGTAACAGGCAATCTCCTTTAAGAGAAGTGCTTTCTGCCACGGGACCGAGAGCCTTGATCATGTATGAGATCCTTTTTCCCTCAAGGCCATTGAGGTCTGAATCGGTGAAACCAGGGATGCTGGTCTCTCCGATTAATCTGAAATCCCTTTCTATCTCTGATCTTCTGTAAATCCTGTATCCTTTGACCCATACCTCAGGGGATTCCTTCCAGATGAGGAAGACCTTCTTATCACCTATAGTGATCCTCAGTCCTTCTGGTGGAGATGGTATGTAGTCTTCCAGTCCAATGGTGATCTTATCTGATGGGGGGCCTTCATTAAGTATGTCTGTTATTGTCACGGATCTTATAACATAATGAACAGTCCTTTCGATTGAGACTGGATCAATAAAGATACTGTCGCATATGGGCCTTTTATTGATAAGTGTATATCCTTCACCTTCATACGCCCTGTAAATATTGTAGCATCCGTTGTTTTTATCCCAGGTAAGCTCAATAGAATCGTTTCTTATATGGAATCTTATCTTATCTGGCGGATCAGGGAGTCTGGTGGGAGTGACAGGTATCTCTAATGCGTCACTTAATACCCCTTTCATACCTTCCGCTATAACCCTGTATCTGTAATGCTTGTCGGTCCTGAAATCTGTATCAATAAAAATTGTCTCTCTGCCATCTGTATAACCCTTTTTCTCAAAATCTCCTCCCTCTGACCTTAGTACCATAAATCCTCTGAGTTCTTTTTTCCTCTTTTCAGGGTATGACCAGGATATAACAAGCCCTCTTTCATCATGGGTAGCTGTCAGGCCTTCAGCCTTCTCAGGTTTTTCAAAGACCTTGATCTGTGGAGGGGCCTTTCTGCCACAGGCTACAGACAGGAGGCAACAGAGTATCAAAACATAGATTGAAAATAAGGAGCACAGATCTTTCCTCATCATCTATCTTTCAGGCGAGCCTTGAGTTTCCTTATCTGTCTCATCACCTCTTTCCTTGAGGTACTTCCATAGGAGAGTTTATTCCTGATAGAACCCTCTGGAGTCAGTACCGAATAGATATCATTGTCTATAAGATCAGAGAATTCCTTGAATTCCTTGATATCAAGTTCATTAAGGTCCTTTTCCCTTTTAAGACAGTAAAGGACTATTCTGCCTGTTATCTCATGGGCCTGTCTGAAAGGAATCCCCTTTTTTACAAGATACTCTGCTATGTCCGTTGCTGTCGTATATCCCCTGGAAGCAGACTGGTACATCCTGTCCTGATTAAAACTGATAGCTGGTATCATCTCTCTCAGAACGCCAAGGGTTGCCTTAACCGTGTCTATAGCATCAAAAAGGGGTTCCTTATCTTCCTGTAGGTCCCTGTTATATGATAGGGGGAGTCCTTTCATAGTTGTAAGGAGTGACAGGAGATCACCATAGACCCTGCCAGTTTTTCCCCTTATCAGTTCTGCCACATCAGGATTTTTCTTCTGGGGCATTATGCTTGAGCCTGTTGTGAATGCATCAGATATGGTTATAAAACCAAACTCCTCAGTTGACCACAGGACCAGTTCCTCAGCAAACCTTGAAAGGTGCATCATGAGTATGGATGTGTTGCTTAGAAACTCTATGACAATATCCCTGTCTGAAACAGCATCTATACTGTTTTCTGCTATACCATCGAAACCAAGGATACTGGCTACATATTCCCTGTCAATGGGAAGGGATGTGCCTGCCATTGCACAGGAACCAAGGGGAAGTATGTTCACCCTTTTAAGACAGTCCCTGAGTCTATCATAGTCTCGGTTTAGCATATGTATATAAGCAAGGAGATGGTGGCTCAAGAGAACGGGCTGTGCCCTCTGCATATGGGTATAACCTGGCATTATGACATTAATATTGGCTTCTGCGGAGTCAAGGAGTGCTATCTGCAAGGATCTGATCATGGAAAGGATCTCTCTTATCTCAGCCCTCATATAGAGTCTCATATCCAGTGCAATCTGGTCATTCCGAGACCTTGCTGTGTGGAGCCTTTTACCTGAATCGCCTATCCTTTCTGTGAGGGCATACTCGATATTCATGTGTATGTCTTCAAGATCATCCCTGAACCTAAATCTCCCTGACTCTATCTCTGAGGCGATCTCCTTGAGACCTTTTATAATGGTCTCTAAATCCTTTTTCGTAATGATCCCCTGTTTGCCGAGCATCATGGCGTGGGCAATGCTGCCTTCTATATCATATCTCCAGAGTCTCCTGTCAAAGGATATGGATTCGGTAAAGGATTCAACACTCTTTGCGGTCTTCTCTCTGAATCTTCCAGCCCATAGTTTCTTCATGGGTAAGAATATACAAAAGGGCAGTCTTAAAAAGCAAGGGCATCCCTTTATGTTATAATTTTTTATGAGGGCATTATCAGACAATATGTCAGGCCTCCAGGGCTTCAGACAAACCAGAGAACCTTACCAGGACCTCATGCTAAGACTTTTTGATTCGTTAAACCTTCCTGTGATAATTACTGATAAAGAACTGAAGATCAAGTATATAAACCTATCCTTAAGAAACACCCTTGAGTTGATGGATGGGGATATTTCAAACAGGGACGTAAGGGAGATCCTGCCAGTTGCCTCCTTCTTTGATAAGGGCCTCTCAGAAGGACAGATAGAGGTTTTATGCTCCAGGAAAAAGTCTCCACCCTTTATGGCACGGATAACGATTGAATCTTTTGATGACATAATATTCATTCTTCAGGATTTATCACCTTTAGAGACAAGGCTGGCAGCGATTGAGGAAGAGAATAAAAGGCTTCTTGAAAGGCTGAAGGACAAGACGAATCAAATCAGCCTTATAAATGAATTAAGCGGTGTCATAAACTCGAGCCTGAGTGCAGCAACAGTATTCAGGATAATGATGAGCGAGATAAGGAAGAGGGTATCCTGTGATAGGGCAAGCATCCTCCTTTACAATGAGAAGGAGGGTAACCTTCTCATATTTGCCCTTGATACAGAACTCCCTACCCTCTTGAAAAAGGGTATCAGGGCACCCATAGAAGGCACGAGCGCAGGCTGGGTCGTGAAAAACAATCAACCCATTATAAACCATGACCTTGCCTCTCACATGAGGTTTCCCCTTGATAGAAAGCTCCTTAAAGAAGGGATAAGGTCAACCATAAGCATACCCCTTTTCCAGGACCGATTGCTCGGGGTCTTAAACCTCGATAGCATTGAACCCTTTAGGTTTTCTGATAGGGACCTTGAGATACTCCTTCCTGTGGCAAAACACGTGGCCATTGCCCTTGAGAATGCCCTTCTCTTCGAGGAGATAACAAGGGAAAAGAAGGAGTGGGAAAGGACCTTTGACGCCATTACAGACCTTGTATGGCTTGAGGATGGCTCGCAGAATATACTGAGGGCAAATCAGGCACTACTGAGGGCGACAGGTTTTTCCGTTATGGATATAACAGGAAGACATTGCAAGGAGATCCTCAAAAGGATCGGCATAAGGACAGAGGGATGTATATGTCTTGAGACATTATCTACAAAAAGGCCTTCTTTCAAGGAGTTGAAGGGCACCGGAGGTAGTATATACCATTCATGGGTTTATCCACTTATGGATGATGAGGGTGATCTATATGCAATGGTTCATTATATTAAGGATGTGACATCCCAGAAACTCCTGGAGCAACAACTGATGAGGGCGGACAAATTGGCCTCTCTTGGAACACTCGTTGCTGGTATAGCCCATGAGATAAACAACCCACTCGGCATAATTGCGGGTTATGCAGAGGCACTGATAGATAGATGTCAGGATGAAACCCTCACGGAGATTAAGGCCTTTGAGGATTTCCCGGAATACCTTGAGACCATTCACAGGGAGATATTTCGTTGCAAGGAGATACTGAGAAGTCTTCTTGAGTTTGCCAGACCCCATGGAACCACCTTCAGGGTCCTCGACATTAATGAGCTTATTAAGGAGGTTATCCTTCTCATCAATCACAGGGCAGTGAAATTGAGGCATAATATAGATCTCAAGCTGGATACCTCCGTCTCAAAGATATACGGGAATCCAGGTAGTTTGAGACAGCTCCTTATGAACATCCTGATAAATTCCTTATATTTTACACCTGAGGGAGGCAATATTACCATAGAGACAGGCATGGAGCATTCTGATATTGAAGGCAGAATGGTCAGGATACTGATAAAGGATAGTGGCCCGGGTATCTCTGAGGATATAATTGGAAGGGTCTTTGACCCATTCTTTACCACAAAGCCGATCGGTGAAGGAACCGGACTCGGCCTTGCTATCTGTCATAAGATCGTTGAGGAACACGGAGGAAGGATAAGCGTTGAGAGCAGAAAGGGTCAGGGCGCTACCTTCATAATAAGGTTTAAGGGTGCCGATGATTAAGGTCCTGGTAGTTGATGATGAGGAGCCTTTCAGGAGACTCCTTAAGAAGGAATTGGCGAGAAAGGGTTTTTCTGTTGAGGTGGCCCAGGATGGCGAATCTGCCCTTAGCCTTGTTGGTCAGGACTCCTTTGATGTGGTTCTCCTTGATATAGTAATGCCTGGTGTGGATGGAATAACCGTTATGAAGAAGATAATGAAGGACCCAGCATCGCCTTCCATAATCGTGCTTACTGGCAGGGCTACTGTTGAGACTGCTGTGGAGGCTATGAAGAATGGTGCCTATGACTATCTGACTAAGCCCTATAAGCTTGATGAATTGATGATAATCATAAACAGGGCATATGAATACAGAAGACTGAAGATGAAGAATCAGCAACTCCAGCAAGAACTGATGAGAAAAGAATCACCTCAGGACTTTATTTTTAAGTCGAGAAAGATGGAGGAGATATTTAACATTGTGAAGAAGATAGCCCGTACAGACTCAACAGTCTTTATATATGGCGAGAGTGGCACGGGCAAGGAGATGATCGCAAATCTTATATGGCAGTATAGCAATAGGAGGGAAGCCCCCTTTATAGCCCTGAACTGTGCTACCCTCTCAGAAAATCTGATAGAATCAGAGTTATTTGGCCATGAAAAGGGTGCCTTTACCAATGCCTACCAGACCAAGTACGGCATAGTTGAGGTGGCAGACAAGGGGACCCTTTTCCTGGATGAGATAGGTGAAATGCCTATGGGCCTTCAGGCAAAGCTTCTCAGGTTTCTTGATTCTGGCGAATTCAGAAGGGTAGGAGGCAATAAGACATTAAAGGCTGATGTGAGGGTTATCACTGCTACAAACAGGGATCTTGGAGAACTTGTGAAGAAGGCCGAGTTCAGACAGGATCTTTATTATCGCCTGAATGTCATTAATATCATGATCCCCCCTCTCAGAGAGAGAAAAGAGGATATACCGGAACTCGCAGATTATTTTATCAGGAAGTATTCCAGTAAGCTTTCAAAAACGATTAAGGGGATCGATGATAAGGCAATGGATATCCTTATGAATTATCACTGGCCAGGAAATGTGAGAGAACTCGAGAATGTATTGGAAAGGGCTGTTATACTGTCTGAGACAGATTTTATAAGGCCTGAGGATATATCAGTAGGTCAGATCTCAGATAAAGAGGTTGGGTCCCTGAGTTCCCTTGATGATGTCGAGAGGTCCCATATACTGAAGGTCCTCAGGGAGACAGGATGGAATCAGTCTAAGGCTAGCCAGATACTTGGTATAGACAGAAAGACCCTCTATCTGAAACTCAAGAAGTATGAGATAAGATTGGGTTCCCCGGAAAATCTTTAGAATTTTCCGGGGTAATAAGAAGATCCTTCTGTTAAAAACAGATGGTGCCCTTTGCCCTTGCGGAAAGGACTATCAGATTCATGGCCCCTTCCACCTTAACTCCTGGTAGGAGGTCTTCCTGCGTGAGCCTCTTATTTGCCATGGTCTGGGAACAGCACTGGATTTCAACACCCATCTCCATCGCCTCTTTCAATCTCTGCGATAGAGTGGGGACACCGGGTTGTGGTTTTTCCTTTTTCTTAATTGCGCCCTTCACCATTATATCAACCGCATCCTGGATACAGTAAAGGATCGTCCTATAGTTAGCTGACGAGGCAAGAGTTGCAAACATTAAGGCAGAGCGAGCCCTCTGGATATTATCAAAACCTGATGCACATAGTACGACAAAGATATCGTTGGTTCTGGTATCAGGATCTTCTGTACTGCACTGGATTGAGGGCTCAATCATGATTTACAGAACCTCCATCCCAACCTCAACCTTTACTGGTCTGGAGAGGGTTAGCCCCACAGGAGAGGTGCTGACCACGTGATTGTGAAGTTCTCGCAATGTCCTTTCATCGGCATCTGCCTTGATCTTTACCTTAGCTGTAACACTCTTGTACCCTGGAAGCTTATCCATTTTGAGAGTCTCGGGTGGTTCAAGCCCCAGAAATCCTGGCAGATCTATCTCTCCCTCGAGATCTATCCTGAGATCCTGGATCTTTATTCCCCTGACTGCTGCATTCATCACATACCCAATGGTAAGACAGGCACCATAGGCCTGAAGCACA
>JBBIPQ010000032.1:0-17028 GCA_037442785.1 Nitrospirota bacterium | reverse complement strand
GTTACCGCAACCATGAGCGGTCCCAATGGCCTTAGGCTTCTTCAGGAAGAGGAGTTTGATGTGGTGCTCACAGACCTCAAGATGGAAAAGGTGGATGGGATTGAGATACTTGAAAAGTGTAAAAGACTCCATTCTGACACAGAGGTCATAATGATTACTGCCTATGCAACAATCCCATCAGCAGTAGAAACCATGAAAAAGGGTGCCTATGACTACATTGCAAAACCCTTCAAACTTGATGAGGTAAAAAGGGTTGTTAAGGAAGCAGTTGAAAAGGTAAGGCTCAAGAAGGAAAACAGGTTATTGAGAGAAGAGCTCGAGAAGTACGAGGGAAAGATAAAGATCATCACCCAGAACCCGGAGATGCAAAGGCTCCTTGAGATCGCAAGACAGATTGCTCCAACAGATTGCAATGTCCTTATAAGTGGAGAAAGCGGCACAGGCAAGGAACTATTTGCAAGATACATACATTTTAATAGCAGAAGGGCAGATGGACCATTCCTCGCTATAAATTGTGGTGCCTTCACAGAGGAACTCTTAGCGAATGAACTCTTTGGCCACGAAAAGGGTGCCTTCACAGGTGCAACCACACTAAAAAAGGGCCTGATTGAAATGGCATCAGGAGGCACCCTGTTCCTTGATGAGATAACAGAGATGCCTCCGAGCATGCAGGTCAAACTCCTGAGGGTTATCCAGGAAAAGGAACTACTCAGGGTGGGCGGTACAGAACCCGTTAAGGTGGATGTTCGGTTCATAGCAGCCACAAACCGGGACATCCAGGACTCCATTAAATCAGGACAGTTCAGACAGGACCTATACTACAGACTGAATGTAGTATCCATGCGTATCCCACCCCTTTCTGAGAGAAAGGATGATATACCTTTGCTTGTTCAATACTTCCTGAAAAAATATTCGACAATCATGAAGAAGGAGCCTGTAGAGGTATCAGAAGATGTGATGGCCCTTCTTATGAACTATGATTTTCCAGGAAATGTGAGGGAACTGGAGAACATCATTGAGCGTGGCGTGGCACTGACAAACTCAAACAGGATAGAAGTGGCACACCTACCAGAGGACCTGAGGCAGCTGAGCATAAGGACCTTCAGAAAAAAGGAAGGCAAGATCCCGACCCTTGAGGAACAAGAAGAGGCCTATATAAAATGGGTTCTAAAAGAAGTTGGGGGTAATAAGACCCTTGCTGCCCAGATACTCGGGATAGACAGGGTATCCCTATGGAGGAAACTCAAGAGATACGGCCTTGAGGAATAGCTATGGCTTTTTTACTGTTATCCTCTGGCTAATACTCTGAGGGGGGTGATATTTTATAATATATAATATGGGTATGCGGGAGAGACTTATAGCCTTGATTAAAGAGCGGTCATTTATGAGGAGCCATGAGCGTATTTTCAGGCTCTCCTCTGGAAAGATGAGTAACTTCTATTTTGACCTCAAGAAAACCACCTATTCTCCAGAAGGTCTGTATCTGGTTGGCAATCTGGTCTTTGACAGGATAAAGGAGATAGGGCTTAAGCCAAAGGCCATAGGAGGGCTCACGATGGGAGCAGATCCTATTGCAGCAGCCACATCTTACACATCCTATCTCAGGAGTGAACCCATTGAGGCGATGGTCATAAGGAAGGAGCCAAAGGGTCATGGCACAGGCAATCAGGTGGAGGGTTATGTAAGACCTGGCGATGATGTGATCATAGTGGATGATGTGATAACCACTGGTGGCTCTACCATCAAGGCTATTGAGGCAGCCGTTGCAGCGGGACTCAGGGTACTTGCAGTCATAGTGATCCTTGACAGGTGCGAGTGTGATGGGAGGCAGAACATAGAAAGGCTTGGTTATCCGGTATATCCCATACTGACTATCAGGGATTTTATTCAGGAGTAAAGGACGATCGCATCCATAATTATTGATGGATATAACCTCATTGGAATCTATCACAGGGACCTCGATGCTGAGAGGAATAGGCTGATCGAAAGCCTTATAAGATACAGACAGAAAAAGGGGCACCGGATAGTCCTTATCTTTGATGGGTGGAAGTCAGGCGGGATAAAAGAGGAGCATATTGAAAGGGGTGGTATAAGGATTATATATTCGAGGCTTGGAGAGAAGGCTGACACAGTGATAAAGAGAATCATCTCAACGGAAAGGCAAGAGTGGATCGTGATTACCTCTGACAGGGATATAGCATCTGAGGCCTGGAGATGCGGTTCTATCCCTATTTCATCAGAGGTATTTTACGAAAAACTTTTTGATCCCTATAAACAAGCTCAGGCCGACAAAGGTTGTTATGATGAGCCGGACGAACCAGACATCGGTTCAGGATCGCCCTATAAACATAAGGGAAACCCTCACAGGTTCTCAAAAAAGGAAAAGGCCATCAGAAGAGCCATCAGTAAGCTGTGACAAGACCTTCCGAAAAGATAACCATACTCTTCAGTCTTTTCTTGCTCCTTCTCGTACTACTGAACCCTGGTAACATACCTGATTCGGGTTTTCTGATTGTCACCTTCCTATCAATCATCTTTATTCAGTTTGGACTGATTAAGCTGGATAGATTTATTAGAGGTAATCCTCCTGTATTCACCTTCAGCCGTGATATTATCTTTCCTGTCATAAGCATACTTGTAATCTTTGAAAGCCTTGAGGGCATTGTGCATAATATAAACCCCAGAGACATTGATTATATCCTGATCAGGCTTGATTACACCATCTTTAATGCCTATCCAGGTCTGGTCATTGAGAGGATCGAAAACCCAATTCTCACGGAGATACTCCAGATTGCCTATACATCGTACTATTTCTTACCAGTGACCATTGGCATACTGCTGAAGATAAAGGGAGATGAAAGGGGTTTTAATAAGGCCCTTTTTATGATTATCCTCTGTTTTTATCTATCCTATGCTGGTTATATCCTTTTCCCGGCCCTGGGGCCAAGGTACTCGATGAATCATTTATATTCCGGAGAACTTAAAGGGCTTTTTCTCTTTGAGCATATCCAGAGGATATTGAATCTTCTTGAGGGCATAAAGAGAGATGCCTTTCCGAGCGGTCATACAGCCATTGCGCTGACCGTGCTTATCCTTGCCTACCGCTACCACAGGGGATTCTTTTATGTTACACTTCCTGTAGTGGTGTTGCTTGTGTTCTCCACGGTTTACTGCCGTTATCACTATGTGGTGGATGTCCTTGGAGGCATATTACTGACTGGGTTAACCTTTTTAATCGGTGAAAGGATTTATGGGGCAGAGAAAGAAGAGAATACTCATAATCGAGGATGAAAAAAAGATATCTGATATAGTCACCCTTTATCTGAATAAGGAAGGCTTTATAAGTGATGTTGCGCCAACAGGTCAGGAAGGACTTCAACTCCTCAAGGATTCTCCTGACCTCATAATACTTGATCTTATGCTACCTGATATACCTGGCGAGGATATATGCAAAATAATCAGGGAGAGATCAAATGTGCCGATAATAATGCTTACTGCAAAGAGTGCAGAGGAGGAGAGGATAAAGGGGCTTGGCATCGGTGCGGATGATTATGTTGTTAAGCCCTTCAGTCCTGGAGAACTCATCGCCCGCATTAAGGCCCTTCTAAGAAGGGCCAGCCATCCGGTCAGGAATATACTTAGCTTTAACAATGGACAACTTGTTATCGATCCTGAGAGGTTTGAGACAAAGATGAAAGGCAAACTGATTGAACTAACGGATACGGAATTCAGGATTCTACTCACAATGTCTGAGAGGCCAGGGATAGTCTTTACAAGGGAACAACTGATAAACATGGTTCAGGGTTATGATTTCGAGGGATATGATAGGACCATAGATGCCCATATAAAGAATATCAGGCATAAACTTGAGGAGGATCCAAAGAGTCCAGTCTTTATAAAGACTGTTTATGGTCTTGGCTATAAGTTCACAGGTCAACCCGATGAGGACTAAACTCTTCGCTGCCTTTATCATTGTCATATCCATTGCACTCCTTTCAAACATCGTGTTTCAATGGCTTATCATACGGGATTTTGATGACTACACAAGAGGTGTCAGGGAAGATCATCTGTACTGGGTTCTTGCCTCAATTGAGGGCAGTTACAAGAAGGATGAATGGGACATGAACCTCCTTAATGAATCTGTTCACTGGGCAATGATGCTTGGTTTTGATGTGAAGATTGAGGATAGTAATGGAAAGGAGATCACGGATTCTCACAGGGTTATGGAATCCCTTCCTGAGGGCATGAAACACAGGATGGCCTCATTCATCCATCTCCATTCATCAGATGAGGGAGTGATAGAAAAATATGAGGCATTTCCTCTGTTTATCGGCGGCAGGGAGATAGGAACTATGTATGTGAGACCCGTCAACATTGAAGGTTCCGTGATGCTAAAGGAAAGGCTTTTTAAGAGCAGAGTAAGACACTTTCTGATCGTCTCCTTTCTTATTGCCGGCTTGAGTGCTGTTACAATGGCCGTATTCCTGAGCCGTAGCCTCACAATGCCCTTAAGGAGGCTTAAGGGGGCAGCAGAAAGGATCGCCGAGGGCAAGATTGAGACGAGGATCGAACCTTCCAGACAAAGACATGGAATCATGATGAAGATATTTGAAAAGGACGAGGTAGAGAAACTTTCTGAGAGTTTTAATTACATGGCCAGTACCCTTGAGAAGGAGGAGATGCTCAGAAAGAGACTCACATCAAATATTGCCCATGAATTGAGAACTCCCCTTACCATTATGAGGGCCAATATAGAGGCGATGCTTGACGGGCTTGTTACGGACCCGGGGGCGGGCCTTAATAATATAAAATCCGAGATAGAGAGGCTACAGAGGCTTATTGAGGGTATAGAAGACCTTGCCAGGGCTGAGGCAAGCTTTATAAAAAGGGGTGAAATTATCTCGATAAGTCTGAGGGAATTTTTAAACAACATAGCATCATCCATGAAGTCCCTTTTTGATAAGAAAGGGCTTTACCTGAGTATCATGGATAAGGAAGATGTTAATGTTGTTACCGATGTTGAGAAGGTGGAAAGCATTTTGAGGAATATCCTCTCCAATTCATTGAAATATACTGAACAGGGTGGGATAACGATTGATTACGGAAGAATATCGACTTCTCCAGAAAATAGGCAGATTTTCTGGGGTGATAGTGGTGATGGTTTTTATATAGAGGTGATAGACACAGGAATTGGTATTAAAGAGGAGGATATGGATAAGGTCTTCAAGCGGTTCTATAGCTCAGGAAGTGACAATGGTTTTGGTCTTGGTCTTGCTATTGTTAAGGAACTGGTTGAGACTATGGGTGGAAGGATAGCCCTGAAAAGCACTCACGGTAAAGGAACCGCATTCAGGATAGAATTACCAATCTACATAGAACCAGGAGCAAAGAACCAGTAACAAAGAATCAGGACTTAAGTCTTTGTTCTCTGTTCTCACAATATCTTTATATAGGAATTTGCCCTTAATTCGTCAATATGTCTTTTCAACAATCTATTAAGCTCCCGCTGGATCAGATACTCCTCAATCTGATCCCTTACTGAATCATAGTCCTGGTTGCGAAACTCAGATTGATTGAGATTGTAGAAATCCTTTATATCCTCTTCCCTTATCCTGATAAAGGCCTTTACCTTTAATTCTATGTATTCATTGAGCAGTTCATCCTCTGTCGGAGCCTCTAATCTTAATTTCCTGGCCTCCCTGAGAAGGAGAATCCTGTTTATAAAGGTATTGAGGGCATCTGTCCTGTCCATATCGGATCTCATGGTATCCCTTATCCTTGCCAACCTTTCATAATACTCATTGAATTCCCTGAGGGTTATAGCCCTATCATCAACATAGGCTATCACCTTATCAATCAGTTCTGCTGACAGGGCAGAGGGATGAAGAACAAAGAACAAAAAACAGAGAGCTAAGATACTAAAAGGCATGGCCAATGCTGAAGTGGATCTCGCCAGTGCTTTCACCAGTCTCCCTCATCAATTTGTGTCCATAATCGATCCTTAGAGGACCTACTGGAGTATTATACCTCAGTCCAATCCCGGCTGTGTATTTAAGAGAAAGATTCATGTCACCTATCTTGTGCCACACATTGCCACCATCGACGAATGTGACAAAGCTAAAGCCCTTTCCTATGTAAGTTCTCAATTCAAGGTTTGCAGCCAGGAATGCATTGCCGCCTGTTGGCGTGCCATCAGAGCCCTTTGGACCTAGGGTATCCTGTTCATATCCCCTGACCGTGTTCCTTCCACCAAGGAAAAATCTCTCAACAAGAGGTAGATCCCTTGTTGAGGCAAAACCCTGGGCAATACCTGTGCGTAATGATATGGCAAGGACAGATCTCCTTGATAAGCCTTTGTAAAGGCTTGCGTTCATCATGACCTTAATGAAGTCTGTCTCTGAAAGTAGAAGACCTGATGCAGCCTTGATAGTGAGACCAGCTAAAAAGCCGTTCCTTGGATCAAAGGGGTTATCCCTTGTATCATAGATCAATCCTGGTCTTATAGCGCTTATTGCCAGTGTCCCTGTGTCTTCTCTCGAGAGGATTACATCGGGCTTTACATCAAAGGTCTTAACAACGGAAAACTCGTAATAGAGTTCAGCCTTGAGGGTCTCTGCTATATTCCTCTCGACACCACCTGTGAGGGTATGCCTCGTGAGCCTGTAGTTGATCTCTCCTGTATCTATGTTTTTCTCCTTTCTATCCTCTCTGAGGGCAAGGACCCTTAATGGAAGGGGTCTTCCTAAAAACCACGGTTCATAGTAATTCAGGATGAACCTTTCTTCAAGGGAACTGAGTTCTATCCTCAAAGAACCCTGTCTGTTCATCCCGAAAAGGTTTCTATAGCTTACATCAAGAAAACCCCTGTATTTTTCATAGTCTCCGTAACCAAGACCGAATTCAACCGCACCAGCATTTCCTTCCTTAAGAGTTACCATCACATCTGAGGTTCTGACCTCTGAGGTTGAATCACCATTGTTTGAGTATGGTGCAAGGGGTTCCAGATCTACCTCTGTAAAAAGGCCAAGTCTATATAATCTCTGTCTCTCTTTTGCAAGGAGGGAATAGTTGAAGGGTTTTCCTTCCCTATGGGAAAACTCCCTCTCGATAACGATGTTCCTGGTCTTCCTATTTCCCCTTATAAGCGTCTTTCCAAAATATGTTGGCCTTCCCTCCCTAATAACAAAGGTTATCCTTACCGGGATGATTAGAGAGCCTTTGTCACCCTCGACTATGCCCTCAAGGAATTCCCTTTGTATCGTGACATCTGCATCCAGGAGCCCCTGTTCTGAGCAGAGGTCAATAACCCTGTATCTTGCATCAGATATATCCACTTCATTATAGGGGCTACCCTTTTTCAATGGGATGACCGCCATGATAGATTCCTTAGAAAGGATACTGTTGCCCTCTATAGAGATATCATCTATGATGCTCTGATGTCCTTCCTTTACCTTTATGGATATGTCAGCCTCTGAGCCTTCTATAATTGAGACAGGTTCATCCACTTCTGCCTTCAGATAACCGAGGGCATTGTAGAATTCATAGATAATGTCTCTGTCAAGGGATAGTGCCTCCGGATCAAGGAAATCTCCCTCCTTTGATGTGATCACCTCCTTAAGGTTCTTCTCATTTACGGTATTACCTGAGAATCTTATAGATCTAATCCTTACCCTCTTGCCTTCAAAGATGTAAAAACCCAGGTTTATCTTTTCATTGTCTTCGGAGATGACAGGTGCTATCTGTGGATTCAAAAAGCCCTTTTTATGGTAAAGGGAAATTATGTTTGAGACAGCCTCGTCAAGCATTTCATCCCTGAAGGTCTCAGATTCTGTAAAGGGTAGTTCCTTCATAAGGGTCTTAGAGCTTATCATCTCATTGCCATAAAAGGCTATGTTGAGTCTTTTTCCATGGTTGATATGAATGGAGAGTTCTCCTTCTGAAAAAGTATAAGGCCCAACAACGAAATTAACCCACCCCTCCTTTTTATAATGACCTTTTATCCTCTCGATCCCTCTCAGAAGTTCCTCGTTATCAAAGTTATCCCCTTCTTTTAGCCCTATAAGATTCCTTACTGATTCATCTCCAATAATAGTCAGTCTTCCTATCCTTACAGGCTCACCTTCGCTGATCCTTATGATGAGATTTACCCTGTATGGCCTTCCAGAATCTGTAACACCCACATCTACCTTGCAATCAGGGAATCCCTTCTCTCTTATGGATTTGATGAGATGATCCCTTAGCCTGTTCAATAGATCATATCTCATGATATGACCTTCTTTAAAAGGAAGGGCATAGATGAAACTCTTTATCTTCCTGTCAGGGAGGTGTAAGTTGCCTTCGATATAGATGTTTTCAATGATGTCTCTTTCCTTCACCACAACCCTGAGCCTTCCATTGTCCTCATGAAAGACAGCGATATCATCAAATATCCCCTTTAGAAAGGCCCTTTTTATACCATTAGTTATCCTTTCAGGGTCAATCACCCTTCCCTTTTCAATATCAATGAGATATAGCAACTCTTCCTTTCTTATAGAATGAAGGCCTTCAACATCGATGCTGGTTACCGGCAATGGGTTATGGGTAATGGATTGGGCATAGGCAGAAAAAGACAGAAGACAGAGCACAAAAGACAGACAAACAGATAGAGGACAGAATACGGATAACGGATCTTTGTCTTTATTTGAATTCAAACCTGAATTTAATGTCGCCACCGATTCCACCCTTTTCATCCCTGACGCCGATAAGGGAGATATTCTTGTTTAACAAGTACTCAAGTTTTAATACATTGCTCTCTGCTGTCCCAACAGCGGATGAGTAAGTTACAAAGAGTTTGTCTCCAAGGAGTCTCTTTGAAACGGTTATCCTTGGACTGACTGTACCAGTTGTCTTTGATACATAGGGGTCAACCTCAAGCCTGTCCAGACCGGTTAGAGTCCTCACCCTCTCTTCAATGATATCCTGCATCTTCCCTGTCAGGAATGAGGTTGCTTCACCAGCCCCAATGCCGCTTTCGATCCCTTTCAACTCCTTTCCGAACTTGCCCACAGTGAGGAGACTCAGTATGTCTATTTCTGGCAGAGGAGGATCAGACAAAAGGGAAAGGTTAAAGTGATCTAACTGACCCTCAAGATTCAGCCGGATATTATAACCCTTAATGGATGTTTCAGCAATTATCCCCATCACAGGGTTAATCCTCCTGGGATCAGAAAAATCAGCACTTGCCCTCACTATCCTGAATTCATTGTTTCTGAAATAGACATTCCCACTTATGGATTCTACCCTCCCCAATATCACTGGTTGTAATACCGTCCCCCTTAATAACAGATCCACCTTTACCTGAGCCCTTGCAATATTGTTGTCAATGAGGATATCCTGATCCCCGTAGATCTTTAAATTTAACCCTGTATCCTCAATAGTCCCGATCTCTCCCTTTGGCCTTTCCTTTGTCTTCGCCTTCAACAACCAGCTCTTCCATTCAACCCGTTCCCTATACCTTGCCTTCTTTACCCTTATCTCACCACTTAATGTTCTTGAATCAGCAGTTCCCCTGAACAGGAGATTACCATTGAAATTGACAGGAAAGTCCTTTGAGATGTTTAATGTCATGTTATTAACGACTGAATCTATATAGAATCTCCTCATCTTAAAACCCTTAAGGTAGGTTATCCCTGAGATATCTATCTCACCTCCACCAATATTCCCGGTGATCTTATCTATGACAATCCTGTCTTCATCGATGTATATGTAGCCCTTTGCGTTGCTGAGGCGATGGGAAATGCCCTTAATCCCGACAAAGCCATTGGATATCCCAAGGCCACCATTGATCTTTGGCGAGTCCCATCTGCCTGTAATGGAGAGGACAAACTCTGCCTCTCCTCTTATAATATCTATCTTCCTTGAAAAACCCTTCAGGGGTGATAGATTTGACCTTCCCTCAAGGGAGATATCAATCTCTCTATTAATATCAATAATTCCCTGTACATCGAAGGATGTTGCACCGCTTCTCATCTTCACAGGAGGAAGTTTGATCCTCCAGTCCTCCATAGAGAAATTGATATCCTTCTCACTTGCAAAGCTATAGCCGTAGAGGTGGATGTTCAACTCATCTATAAAACCTTTTGCATTGAAGTGATCCCTTTTCCCCTTTAGATCAACATATCCCCTGATATTAACGAGAAGGTCCTCAGGAACATCCTTTAAGATGGCTTCAATGAGAGAATCGTATCTACCTGATCTCAATTCAATTCGGGCTGACCATGAGATATCCCTCAAATTCAGTCTGCCCTTGATTGCTGCCTTTTCATTAAAAAGCAGAGATTCAAAGCTAAGTTCCCTGTCCCTTATGTATGCCTTAAGACTGCTACTGCCTATGTTAATAGTTCTGATCCTTCCCTTGGTGAGGCTTGCGGTTATATCGATCTCCGGGTTATCCAGTCTTCCCCTTCCTCCTGCCAGGAAATCAATGTTTCCGGCTATATCCAAGGTGCGGGGGTGAGGAAGTACAGAGGCAACAGAGACATCTCCCTTTATCCTGAACTGTATGGTCCTATCACTGTAAATTGCCCCATTGCCTTGAACTATAGATTCCTTCTCAGGGGATGAACTTTTTATCATCAGGTCATTAAATTTCATGTTTCCATCTGCATAGATAAATGAGGCTGAGGCTGAGTCAAAGGAGATGGTATTGATGGATGGTTTTTGTAGCTTCATATGTCCCCTTAACTCTGGCCCTGTACCTTTTATAGATAGATCAGCATTGAGGAGACCAGAAATCGAGGTCTCCCGAAGGTCCTTTAAAAAAATCGGGGCTGTCTCACTCAATTGAAGGTTTCTTGCCGTGGCAGAAAGATTATAGGAGGGCTTCCCCAGATCAAACAATTCCTTTGCCTCAGGGAAACCAATGGATCCTTTTACCCTTATCTCAGCGTCTCCTCTCCTAAAAGAGGTGTCCTTTATCAAGAGTTCCTTCTTTCGGTAAACCACATCTCCTTCAACCATACTGATACCATGATGATAAAGGGATGCCTTCTCTGCGGATATATGGCCTGATATAACAGGATCATCAAACCTTCCCTTAACAGTGCCATAAAAGATTCCAGAACCTGTCACATCCTCTAAGTATGGCGAGGTAATGTCAGAGATATTCTTAGTGAAAAGTCTGCTCTGTAGATCAAGGCTTGATGAGGCGATATCTATCTTACCCTCAATATTTAATTCTGATAATCCTGTCTCAGCCCTGGCATCCTGAAGTGTCAGGACATCCCTTTCCATTGTATAAGAACCCTTAATAGTTCTTATCCTTCTAAGGACATTGTTTCCCTTTTGAGCAAAGGATCTATATTCGAACCATCCGGATGGGTTAAACTGATTACCAGAGGTCTTGAAATCTCCCTGCACCTTTCCATGGGGGATATCCGGTCTCCATCCGATAAGATCAAGTAAAGGTTCGCTGTCAATCTCCTGAGCCTTAACATCAACAGAGTAAAAGTTACCCCCGTGGATTTGAACAGAGGCGGTTGCCTGAGCAGTTCCATTATAAAGAGAGGCCCTGCCATCAGAGAAGGAAAGCATTCCATCCTTGTAACCAACATTGCAGATCAATGTCTTAACAGCTATACCAAAGAGATTGCCATCCCTCATGGTTGCCCTGCCATGACCTGTTAGATCTGATAGGGGTCCTTTGAGATTGCCTGAGAAGTCAACAAGCCCCTCTATCTCCTCCCTCACCCTTACGAGTTCGAGCAAACTCTGTATATACAGACCTCCTTTAAGGTCAAGGTCAACCGAGATTGAATTGAAAGGATCTGACCTTATCCCTTTCACATCCCTCAGGAACCTCACCGAACCATTTACCTCTATTTCGCCTTCGCCCCTTTTTTTTAGGCCAAAGACCCCTTTAAGGGTTTCCATGAGTACCCTCAGTCTTGTCTTCAGTTCTCCGCCTTTAATGTTTGAAGGTATATGCCCGGATGAGTGGACCTCTGAGCCGTTGATCGTAATGGCAAGGTTTTTGAGATCTACTGAATACCTGTTTATAAAAAAGGATGAACTTATGGAACCTGACAGTAATGGCCAGTCCTTCAAAGAGAATCGGGAATCAAGGATGCTAAGGTCAACCCATATTGCCCCGGCAGGAATTATTCGGATATCCCCGTTTGCTCCCTTAAGGCTTATAAGGGAGTCCTTTTCAATCAGGTCAACCTCCCCCTTTCTTATATTGATTCCTCTTATCTTCACCTTGAAGGGAAGGTCCCTCTGAATCTTCAGATATTCATTGACCTTTCTTATAATATCCTCAATAATAGTCCTCTCGGTCTTTAATTCAGGGGAACTGATTACAAGCCTCCTTATATTTATCTCCTTCCTGAGAAAGCCCGCAATGCCTATATATCCTTTAACCCTCGGTATTGTTATTATTGCCTTTCCTGAATCATAGACCTTAATGTCCCTTGCCTCAATGAAGAGAGGAATAATGTTTATATATATCTTTTTTGCTGTGACATCTCTGCCGGTGGCTGAAGAGAGTTCAGGAAGGATGAGACTTTTAAGTGTATTCGATATGTAAGGTCCCCTGAAAAAGATAAAGAGACCTGACAGTATCAACAATAAGATTAACAAGATTATCTTTTTTTTCAAGGGTCACCTGTGTTTAACGGAAAATGGACAACGGATCACGGATCACGCCCTCTTCCTGAGGAAGTCCCTTGGCTTTCCAGCACCCTTTGGAGGACCTACAAGCCCATCCTCTTCAAGGAGTTCCATGATCCTGGCTGCCTTATTGTAACCTATCTTAAAACGTCTCTGAATAGATGATATTGATACCTCTCCCATGGACTCAGCAAACTCGATCACCCTTTGATACATCTCGTCCCTTTCTGAGGTATCTATCTCTGCTTCCTTTTTATCCATTTCTATTGAATCAAAGATGGAGTAATCTGGCTTTCCCTGAGATTTTATGAATCCTATAACCGCCCTTACATCTTCATCCGTTACCAGTGCACCGTGAACCCTGATAATCCTCTGGCCTGGAAGCATCAATAACATATCCCCTTTGCCAAGCAGTTGCTCAGCCCCCTGAGAATCTATTATGGTCCTTGAGTCTATCTTTGATGTCATATGGAAGGCTATGCGGGCCGGGAAATTAGCCTTAATAACACCTGTAATGACATCAACAGACGGCCTCTGTGTTGCCAGTATCAGGTGAATACCTGATGCCCTTGCCATCTGCGCAAGCCTTGCAATGGAATCCTCCACCTCACTGGCAGAGGCAAACATAAGGTCAGCAAGCTCGTCTATGAAGATTACGATGTAAGGTAACCTCTCCTCATCAGATACGATCCTATTAAAACTCTCTATATTTCTCACTCCCTTTTCAGCAAGGAGTCTGTACCTCCTTTCCATCTCAAAGACCATCTTCCTCAATGCCTCTGCCGCCTCCTTTGGAGCGGTAATAACAGGTGAGATGAGATGGGGTATATTTTCATAGGATGATAATTCAAGGAGTTTCGGGTCTATCATCAGCATCTTAACCTCATCAGGCCTTGCCTTGTAAAGGATGCTAAGCACCATTGAATTTATGGATACACTTTTCCCTGAACCGGTTGAACCAGCTACGAGTAAGTGAGGCATCTTTGAAAGGTCAGCCACAACCGGATGACCGAATATGTCCTTGCCGAGGGCAAGGGTCAATCTCGAAGGACTGCCCTTGAAATGTTCAGATGATACAATCTCCCTGAGATAAACGGTCTCTCTGTTTCTGTTGGGAACCTCAATACCTATTGCAGCCTTATTCGGGAGTGTTGAGACCCTGACACTCTCTGACTTAAGGGATAGTGCAAGGTCCTCAGAGAGTGAAACGATACGGTTTATCTTTACTCCTGGTGCTGGCTCGAATTCATACATGGTGACAACAGGGCCAGGATGTACCTGGATCACCTTGCCATCCACACCAAAGTCCCTCAACTTCTTCTCAAGGAGTGCTGAGTTCTGGTAAATCTCATCCCTCGAAGGTCTCATAGGATTTGAGGGGGGTTGTTTTAAGAGATCTACATCAGGCAATCTGAATTCCGTTGTCCGTGTTTCGTGTTTCGTTAAGGATTCCTGATCACGAACAACGGAGCACGGATCACGGAGATCGGAGCACGGAGCAAGGGTCGAGGCCTCATTCACTATTATTAAAGGATCCTCAAATGCTGAAGGACTGCCGTTAAGGCCCTCAGGGCGAGAATCCCTTTCAGTAAGCTGAGACCCTGCCCTGTCATCAACAGAGGCCGGTGTTTTACTTCTATACCGTTGCCCTCCTTCCATAATCAAACTGATTAATGATATAGGACTCAGGATTATGAAGGATGAGGCGAAAAGGGCAAGACCTATAATATAAGTACCTACAACAGAGAAAAACTTTGTAAGGATTTTTGAAAGGATATAACCTGAAAGTCCACCCGCCTTTGAAAGAGATTCCATATCAAGGGTTCTTCCAAACATAAATAAGAGCAGAGAAAAGGAGATCATGAATAGAAATATTCCTACAATGGTTATCCAGTGGCCACCCTTTCCGAGCATCTTTCTTATCCCGTAAAGGCATAGTATGAAGGGTATTACAAGGCTTGAGATACCGATTATCGAGAATAAGGTATCCGCTATGTATGAACCAACAATGCCTCCTAAATTCTTTACAGGAAGGTCGGTTATCACAAAGGGGGAGGGATCCCATTCTGAATAGGTGAATAGGCTCAGGGCTAAATATAAACCTCCCAGGATAAAGACTACACCAATGATCTCCTGTTTTATCTTCGAAAGTCTTTCCTTCATCATTTTTTCATATTATAACTTATTTTGCTATCTTTACCTCTGTTGCCTTATCCATGGAATAGATAGGATATGTTGTGAGGTTCCTGAGCCACGGCTGGATGATGATGTAGTCTGTCTTATGCCAGAAAAAGACCCATGGTGCATCCTTAACAATGATCCTTTCAGCCTCTTCATAATATCTCCATCGAGTTTCTTCATTTATACTTCTGCCAGCAAGTTCGATTAATCGGTCCACCCTTGCACTGGAATATCTTGTTCTGTTTCCGGCTGGCCCGGCATTGGAGGAATGAAAAAGGGGAAATAGAAAGTTCTCTGGATCAGGATAATCTGCCCACCAGCTCAGCCAGAACATATCAGGCTCGCCCCTGTTGATAGCCTCTTTAAAGGCACTCCATTCAAGCTGTCTTATCCTTACATTAAGACCAACTCTCTTAAGATAAGACTGTATGATCTCGGCTATGTCAACCACCTCCTGATCTGCAGTGACATAGAAGTTTATCTCCAGCCCATTAAGACCTTCCCCTTCTATAATCTGCCTTGCCTCTTTAGGATTGTAAGGGTAAACCTCCGGAGACCTCCATCTCCTGAGATTATCAGGCACTGGTCCCCTGGCTAATCTACCCCTTCCCTCGTAATACGTTTTAAGGATCTTTTCCCTGTCGATGGCAAGACTTATCGCCCTTCTGAGGGCAAGGTTATTAAGGGGTTTTCTTGAACAGTTCATGCCCAGATAGTATGTGTTTATCCCCTGAATTGATCGGATCTGCCCCTTCCAGAAACTGTCTGTGCTCAACCTTCTATATTCTGAGGCTGGTATAGAAAGCACATCTATATTACCCAGTTCAAATTCAGCGATGGCAGTAAGATCCTCTGGAATGATACGGTAAATGATCCCCTTGATCTCAGCCGGATGCCCGAAATAATCATCTCTCCTGACAAGCACCAATTCCCTGTTATGCAGCCACTCCTTTAGGATGAATGGACCCGTTCCCACTGGATGGCTTGAGAAATCAGGCCCCCATCTTCTGATCTCCTCCTCTGGCACAACATATGCTGAAGTCATTGTGAGGAGATATAAAAACGGCGGGAAGGGGGCTCCAAGCCTTATTTCAATGGTATAATCATCTATAATCCTTATACCCTTTAAATCATGATTAATCCCGTTCATGAAATCCCTGGCTCCATCTATCCTCTCAAGCACCCATGTATTTGGAGACCTCGTGCTTCTATTCAATACCCTTTCAAAGGAATACTTGAAATCCCTTGCCTTTACCTCTCTGCCATTAGAGAACCTAACACCCTTTTTCAAGGCAAATCTGTATGTCAGACCATCAGGGGAAACAGACCATCCCTCAGCCAGATCAGGGATGACCTTCATGTCCCTGTCAAGACGCACAAGGCCGTTGAATAACTTTGCAGATATCAGCCCTCCTGTAACATCCACTATGAGGGCGGGGTCAAGGGTTGTTGGATCTGCGCTCAGCCTGTAGTATAGATAATCATTGAGTCGTTCTGATCTTCTAAATGTCAAAGATTTCAACAGGTCCTGCCAGTAGGCAAGAGCCAACAGGCAAAGAACTATAGCCAGTAACCAGTAGCCAATCCTTACTATCCGGGTATGCCTCAACTTTATTACCATAGATTTAATCCAGTTATTCTATAACGAATCAGAAGGTTTTTTATACACGGTTATCCCGAATTAGCATTAAAGACCCCTGGACTCACCTATAATATTAAGAGGATTTTGTGCTATAATGTGCCTATAACTGTCGAACAGAGGTCTATTGGTATAATAAAGAATGACAGCTTCTGGAGGAATGAGATTGATAAGGTAAAGATTTTTTTATCTCTTGATGGAGGTTTTCTATGAAGATTAATTTAACAAAAAAGCAGTACAGAACCCTTTTAACCTTGCTTCACCTTGGGTCATGGATGGCGAATGCCCACAGAACCGATGACATAATTAAGGAATTTGAGGAACTGGAGCAATACATACTCTCTTTTGGCAGGGACTTTGGCATGGATGAACATATTGAGTACGATGAAAAAATTAAGATGTATTTTCTTAAACAGGAATATCTTGAAAGCTCGGGAATAGAAAGACTTATTGATGAATACAACGAAGATGTTTTCTGGGAAGTGCTAATTAATGGACTCGCAAACCGAGATATGTTAGAAAGATATAGCAGAGAGGCATTAAATAAGATGAGTCAGGAT
>JBBIPQ010000031.1:0-17090 GCA_037442785.1 Nitrospirota bacterium | reverse complement strand
CCATATCTTCCCGAGGAAGGGTATTTCAATGTTGAAAAGGCCCTTTACCATATTGGTGGTTTTGTAATAAACATACCTTTATGGGATCTCAAGGTGGTATCCATCGAAAAGCCACTTATACCATTTTTATATCTCCTGTCAAAGGATAAAGCCACTGCCCTGATGGTTCCGACAATAGGGTTCAGCTCTTTATTGATACTTATAATCACCTTTACTGTCCTGAGGAAAAACCTCCATAATCCCTTAGGAGCCATTATCTCTGACCTGAGGGGAAAGAGAGAGATAAGGAAGACAGGTATAACTGAGATAGATGCCCTGGGAGGTGCGATCAACGATTCAATTAAAGAGATCAGTAAGAAGACAGAACAGTATAAGACATTACACAATATCGCCATATCCATTCATGAGTCGTCATCGATTGATGAGACCCTCAACATGATAATTGACAATGCAAGAACAGCCATAAATGCAGACCTTTCTGCGATAGCCCTCTATACGGATGAGGGAAGGTTCAAAAAATTGATTACCCGGGGGACCACTACCACTCCTGGTAGGATGCCAGAGGGAAAAGGGATGCTCGAATTCATGAGATTTTCCCTTGTTCCTGTCAGGATAGATGATGTTAGGACCCATCCGGCCTTCTCAGGGAGATTTCCTGAAGGCCATCCCATCATTGAGAATCTACTGGGTTACCCAATCTTTTCTTCTGATGGAAGACCCATCGGGGCCTTATATTTTGCAAATAAGGAAGGGGGTTTTACAGAAGAGGATGAATCCATGCTTACGGCCATAAGTGCTGATGCTGCTATAGCCATAGAAAGGTCCGAGAATATCTTAGAGCTTGAGAGGTTCAAGGCTGTGATAGAATCAGCCTTTGATGTCATAGTGATCACCGATGAAGAAGGCCGTATCATTTACACAAACCCGGCCTTTGAGTCTCTGACAGGTTATTCCTCAGGGGAGGTCATCCATAAGAAGACGAACATACTCAAGAGTGGTTATCATGACGAGGCATTCTACAAAAATTTATGGGATACAATTAAAGGTGGCCAAGTCTGGAAGGGCGAGTTTATTAACAGGAAAAAGAACGGTGATCTTTATAATGCCTCCGCTGTGATATTCCCTGTCAGGATGGATTGCTGTACAAATTATGTCTCCATTCAGAGGGATGTTACCCAGGAAAAGAAGCTATATGAGCAACTGCTGAGGGCACAGAAGATGGAGGCGATCGGGACGCTCGCTGGTGGCATAGCCCATGACTTCAATAACCTCCTGGCAGCCATCCTTGGTTACTCCGAATTGCTCCTTGATGAGATCAGGGAGGATAGCGAACTTTACAAGCCTGTATCGGTTATACATAATGCTGCAATCAGGGGCGGAGAACTTGCCAATAAGATACTCACAGTCACAAGGAAGGAGAAGATGGAGGTTAAGGTTGTCAACATGAACGAGATAATCAGGAACTCCCTGGAACTCCTGAGGAGGAGCATACCCCTTAACATAGAGATAACAACAAATCTGAAGGAAGACATCCCGATGATTAAGGCAGATCCGGCCCAGATGCAACAGGTTATTATGAATCTTGCTGTCAATGCCAGGGATGCAATGCCAGAAGGAGGTAAACTCATCATAGAGACTGATACTGTTGGAAGGGAGAATGGTGCTGCAAATGGCCTTCCAATGGATAAGACAGGTTTTCTGAAACTCTCTGTATCTGACACAGGCACTGGCATTGATGTGGAGACCCAGCGGAGGATATTCGACCCATTCTTCACAACAAAGGAGACAGGAAAAGGTACAGGCCTTGGCCTTTATATAGTCCACTCAGTGATCACGAACCATGGCGGATACATTAATCTTTACAGTGAACCTGGAAGGGGCACGAGATTTAATATATATCTCCCTGTCACAAACGATCTGAAGGATGATAGGGAGATTCAGACAATAGATGATATCAGGGGGAATGAGACCATACTCATCATTGATGATGAATCTAACATAAGGGACCTTTGTAAGGACATGCTTGAACCTCTGGGATATAAGGTATTAACTGCAGAGGATGGAAATAATGGGATAAAGATATTCAAGGAAAAGAGGGATCAGATAGCCGTTGTGATACTGGATATGATCATGCCCAAAATGACAGGCAATGAGGTTTTCCAGATCCTAAGGACCATAAAACCCGATGTGAAGGTTATATTATGCTCAGGTTACAGTCATAATGGGTTTACAGGCATTGACAAACTTATAAAGGATGGGGCTATGGGATTCATCCAAAAACCCTTCACAAGACAGACCCTCGGACAGACCATCAGAAAGGCACTGGGCAAATAGTTAATTACCGTCCATTTCTCTGACCCTATCCCCATCGAGAAGCATCCACTCTATCTGTGGTAAAAGCCTGATTCTAACGATCACCTTATGGTCCCTTAATCGATAATCAATATCCAGCACATCAGACACTCCATAGGACAGCGGATCATATAATGGCCTCAATTCATAACCAATGTCCGTGCCTGAAAGGGTTATCCTCCTTAACTCAGACCTCTGATAAAGGGGATGCCATGATACAAATTTCTCAGCCCTTTGAATAGCCCTTGAATAGTCCAGTCCCCGTTCAATCTCATAATCGAAATGAGGGGCATAGGGTTCAAAGGTGTAATCATCCCCTTCAATATCAAAAATCACCACTGACTCAAGATCATTTCCATGTCTTGCTCCATACAGTATCAGTAAATAGGTTTTACCGATGTCGATATCCTTCACAATCTCTGTCCTTATCCTACCATCATCACTGTATAAAAAGGCTGGATACACAAGGAAAAGTATCCCGTAAATAAGAAGGAATCCCAGCAACGCCTTTCTCATTTTATCCTCTTTGAGATTACCTTAAACTCCTCTGTCCCTGCCCTTTCAAGCAATTGAAACAGAACTGTCTCTGTACAGGTTATGACAGCACCAGCATCCCTCATAAAATCAATACCTGTCATAAAGTTATCCTCTGCCCTTGAACAGACTGCATCCCTGACAACATGGACATAATAACCCCCTCTTAAAAGGTCTACGCATGTCTGTAGCACACATACATGGGTCTCCATTCCGCAAAGGATGACCCTTTTCCTCCCCGCTCGCCTCAGAGAATCAACAAAAGTCTTATCCCTGCAGCAACTGAAGGATATCTTTTCAATGGGCATGTAATGAACATTCAGACCCTCCCTTATCTCATTGACTGTAGGGCCAAGTCCTTTTGGATACTGTTCTGTCACAATAACTGGGATATGAAGAAGCCTTGCTGCCTCAATGAGATGAAGGGTATTGGTAATTACCCTTTCCCGTTCCTTCATAACAGCAGCAAGCCTCTCCTGTATGTCAATTATTACAAGAACCGATTCATCCTTACTGAGAAAGAATTCCTCCACTCTTGTCTCCTTTAAATTAAAAGCGTGTAGCATCTGTAGGGAGGGGGTCGGTGGGGATACTACAGGCTACACGCTTCAGGTTCCAGAAGGTCTTAACCGTCTGGAACTACCCTATTTACTTTATAATCTTCCCTGAAGAAGGTTATCCACTACTGAAGGGTCTGCGAGGGTACTTGTATCACCCAGGTCCTCCACATCACCCCTCGCAATCTTCCTCAATATTCGTCTCATTATCTTACCACTTCTCGTCTTTGGAAGTCCAGGTGCAAACTGCAACTTGTCAGGGGTTGCTATAGGACCGATAACTGTCCTGACATGACCAACAAGGATCTTCTTTAACTCCTCAGAAGGCTCGAAACCCTCTTTAAGGGTTACATAACAGTATATTCCCTCTCCCTTTATCTCATGAGGGAATCCTACAACCGCTGCCTCTGCAACAGCCTCATGACTGACAAGGGCAGACTCCACTTCTGCAGTCCCGAGCCTGTGACCTGATACATTAATCACATCATCTATCCTTCCCATGAGCCAGTAATCTCCATCCTCGTCAATCCTCGCACCATCCCCTGTAAAGTATTGTCCAGGGAATCTTGAGAAATAAACCTCCTTAATCCTCTTATTCTCAGGGTCTCCATAGGTGCCTCTTAGCATCCCTGGCCAGGGTTTTTCAATAACAAGATAACCACCTTCGTTAACGCCAGCCTTCTCACCCTTTTCATTCAATACAGCCGGGACTACACCTGGGAACGGTCTATTAGCAGAGCCTGGCTTCAATGTCATCGCCCCTGGCAATGGTGTAATGAGTATCCCCCCTGTCTCGGTCTGCCACCATGTGTCCACTATGGGGAGTTTACCCTTTCCTACATGGGTGTGATACCACATCCACGCCTCAGGGTTTATAGGCTCTCCAACAGTACCAAGGAGCCTGAGAGAGGAAAGGTCATGCTTCTGTACCCACTCCTCACCTTCCCTCATGAGTGCCCTGATGGCAGTTGGTGCTGTATAGAATATATTAACCCTGTGTTTGTCAACTATGTCCCAGAACCTTCCTGGATCAGGATATGTGGGGATACCCTCAAACATAAGGCTTGTAGCAGCAGCACTCAAAGGGCCATAGAGTATGTAACTGTGACCTGTAACCCAGCCTATATCAGCTGTGCAGAAATGGATATCCTCATCATGGTAATCAAATATCCATTTGAATGTCAGGTTTGTATAAAGTAGATAGCCTCCAGTGGTATGGAGGACACCCTTTGGTTTACCTGTGGAGCCTGATGTATAAAGGATAAAGAGGGGGTCCTCTGCATCCATCCATTCAGGATCACAGTAATTATCAATATCCCTGGCATTAATCTCCTCATGCCACCACAGATCCCTGCCAGGTTCCATATCAACACCATCTGTCCTTTTAACCACTATAACCTTCTCTACACAGGGGCATTCATGAAGGGCTGCATCGGCATTAGCCTTCAATGGAACAAGTCTTCCTCCCCTGACCCCCCTGTCTGCTGTTATCAATAGCTTTGCCTGACAGTCCTGTATCCTGTCCCTTAACGCCTGGGAACTGAAGCCTCCAAAGACAACACTGTGAATAGCTCCTATCCTTGCACAGGCAAGCATAGCGATTGGCAACTCCGGGATCATTGGCAGATATATGGTTACACGGTCACCCTTTGTTACACCATGTCTCTTAAGTACATTCGCAAACCTGTTGACCTCATGATAGAGCTGCTGATAGGTATATGTCTTATAGGAGCCATCATCCGCCTCCCATATTATCGCAGCCTTATTCCGTATGGGGGTGTTGATAAATCTATCCAGGCAGTTATAGGAAGCATTAAGCTTTCCACCCTGAAACCATTTTATCTCTGGCTTCTCAAAGTTCCATTCAAGGACTCTGTCCCACTTCTTAAACCATGTCAGATTCTTTTCAGCCATCTCTGCCCAGAAGCCTTCTGGGTCCTCGATTGATCTCTTATAGATCTCTTCATATTGCGCCATGCTCTTGATGTGTGCCCTTTCGCTGAACTCCTTTGATGGCGGGAATATCCTTTTCTCAGCCATCAATACATCAATACCCTTTGCTTCTGCCATCTTGACCTCCTCCTCTTTATTTCGATGGTTTAAATATTATCATAATCGAAATCCTTATTAAAATGATTAGGATTATTGTTGCCAGAGGAATAATCCCCTCTCTCAAAAAGGGGAAAATCCTTCTTGTTATCCTGAATACCGGATCCGTGAACTTCACAAAGAAATCCATCATAAACCCCTTACTACCACCTGTAAGGAGAAACAGTATATACCTCCCTATTATGAGCCACATGAATAGGGCAAGGGTATAATTTACTATCTGAACAATCCATATCTTCAATTATCTTATCCTCGACAGACTTTTAGAAGACAGGGTCTCAGTGGAAGGACAAACTTGTCTTTTGACTTCTATCTTCCGTCCTCTGTCACCTGTCTTCTGCTTGTCTGTCTTCTGACATCTGACTTATCTACTCCTCAGCCACCCTCACAGCACCCTTTGGATACCTTACACTCTCAACAAAATCTTGAAGTTCCTTAGATGGTGCTGGGGTAAACTTTGATACAAGCCACATCGTGATGAAACCTACCGGAAGTCCGAATATGGCTGAGGATATGTGTTTTATCCCAAACCAGTTCAAACCATAGAACCTGTTGCCGATCATATAAAAGAGCGTAACCCCAAGACCGAGTATCATCCCCAGAATTGCAGCGGTCTTTGTTGTCTTCTTTGACCATATACCCATCACGAGGGCTGGGAAGAAACCAGCAGCAGCAAGTGAAAATGCCCATGCAACAAGCTCAACTATGATCGTAAGCCTGAATGTGGCAACATACGCAGCAATCAATGCGGTCACCACGAGCAATGTCCTTGATATTGTTAGCCTTCTCAATATGGAAGCCTTTGGGTTGATTATCTTGTAATATAGGTCATGGGAAAGGGAATTCGATATGGTCAGGAGCAGACCATCTGCTGTTGAAAGGGCTGCTGCAAGACCTCCAGCCGCAACAAGCCCTGCGATTACATAGGGCAGACCAGCTATCTCAGGAGTTGCGAGGACTATTACATCTGTATTCAATGTGATCTCTGCAAACTGGAGTATCCCGTCTCCGTTCATATCCTTAACCGAGAACAACCCTACCTTACCCCATGCACTGACCCAGCCAGGAAGGCTTGGAAAGGACTGACCAACAACATTAGTAAGTATCTCATTCCTTGCAAAGGCTGCGTATGCTGGAGCAGTAAAGTAAAGGAGGAATATGAAGAAGAGGGACCATCCAACTGAGGAGCGGGCATCCTTAACCGATGGAACCGTATAGTATCTCATGAGTATATGGGGGAGTCCGGCAGTTCCTACCATAAGGCAGAAGGTTAAGGCCAGCATATTCGCCTTATCCATCCTTGCAAAGGGCTGGATGTAAGGATTTATATTCTTTGCCTGTCCCTTCGCAGTATCCCTTGCCTTTGTCCATTTCTCCTTTGCCTCATCAGGTGTCTTGGGAAGTTCCTTCAAAGCCTTTTCTATTGCCTCCCTCTCCTTTGCAGGGGCATCAGCTGGAAGGGCTGCAAGCTTTGCCTCAAGATTCTTTTTCTCTTCATCGAGGCTTGCTGGAAGGGCCTTTATCTTTGCATCCAGTTCTTCAGCCCTCTTTTTCCACAACTCCCTCACCTCAAGCTCTTTTTTGTCTAGCATGAGATCCTTTTCTTTTGCATCTATCTTCTGGAGTATCTGACCATAGGCTATCTCTGATACAGGTATGCCTGTTGTCTTATAGGACATAACAGTGACAGGTGTAAGATAGGCAAGGATAAGGATTATGTACTGGGCAACCTGTGTCCAGGTGACAGCCCTCATACCACCAAGCATGGAGCAGACGAGTATCCCACCGAGGCCTACAAAGACACCTACATTGAAAGGAATTCCAAGAAATCTACTCGTGATTATGCCAACACCTGTAACCTGCGCAATGAGATATGTGAATGAGGCAAGTATTGCTGCAAAGATACCCACTGAACGAGCAAAGTTACCACCATACCTCGCTCCGAGAAAGTCGGGTATCGTGTACTGGCCAAATTTTCTCAGATAAGGGGCAAGGAATACCGCAAGCAACACATAACCTCCTGTCCACCCCATTATATAGGCAAGACCATCGTAACCATTTCCGTATAAGGCACCAGCCATGCTGATAAAGGAGGCTGCTGACATCCAGTCAGAACCGGTAGCCATGCCATTGAAGAAGGCTGGTACCCTCCTACCAGCAACATAGTATTCCGAGACCTTTGCGGTCCTGGACATGATCCCGATAGCAGCATAAACAGCTATAGTAACAGCAAGGAATGTCCATCCAATAAACTTTGGTTTAAGTCCCATATATTCAGCAATTCCGAGGACTATAACAAAGAGGATGAACACCCCTGTGTACATACCGTAAATCTTTCCAAGGTTGTCAATAAATGTTGATCTCTCCTTTGCCATTATTCCTCCTCCTCTTCAACACCATACTTTCTGTCAAGATTATTCATCCTCGCTGCATAGAAGAATATGAGGATGACAAAGACAATAAGGGAACCCTGTGCTCCCATGTAATAACCCAGTGGAAAACCAAGAAAACTTATCTTATTCAACTCAGGTGCAAAGAAGGCAGCCACATAGGTCACGATAAACCAGATTATCATGACTATCCATGTGAGTCTCTTGTTCTCATTCCAGTAAGCCTCTAATTTCTCCTTTTCTACCATTTTTTACCTCCTCTTTTTCTGGATTTTTGGGTTGAGATTGTAGGCCTATCACCTCCTTTAAGGTCTTCCAATCCTCAGGAGCTCCTTCACTCTCCTAACCCCAAGCCCTGGAAGGATTCTCAGGAACCTTTGAAATATCTGAGCTGTTATAAAGGCATCACTCAGGGCATTGTGACCCTCCCTTACAGGGATACCAAATTCCCTGGCTATAGAGAAAAGGTCCTTACCAATGCTTGAATCCTCGAAATGCCTGCTAAAGGAACCACTGGTCTCCTTAATCCATCTATAAATTGCATAAGTGTCTATTACTGGATTGTCTAACTTGTAGCCATAAATCCTCTTGATCTCTCTGTTCAATACATGCATATCCAGGGATACGAAATGACCAACGATTATATCTCCCCCACAGAAATCCAGAAATTTCGGTATCACCTTCTCAATAGATGGTCTCTGCAATAACTCAGAAGGGGTAATGCCGTGTATAACAATGCTATCGGGTTTCATCTCAGCAGATGGTCTGACAAGCATATGAAAGGTCTTACCGAGATCGATCCCTGTCCCTGACATCCTTACAGCTCCTATCGAGATAATAGAATCCCTTTTGAGGTCAAGCCCTGTCAGTTCAGTGTCCATCACCACATAGGTGGCCTCATCAATCGCCAGATCGAATCTTTCCCTTCCTCCTGAAAAGATCTCTTTTAATAGTCCCATTAATCCAGCACTCCCTGTATCAGTATGTTTCATTACTGACCTACCATCCCGGGCCTGTATTGCTCCGTTATGAAATCGTGTATCCGTGATAATAGCCTGAAGGATTCCTTCAGGGTATTCCTCTCAAGTACACTTAACCTTTCAGGATTGATGAAATTATCAGGCTCCTTACCATTGCGAATCAGCTCTAACTGATGGTGCAGTCTCAAGAGCATGAGGAACTCAAAGGCCTGTTCTATCTCATCACCGTAGCCAGTAATGACAGGGTGCTTATCCTTGAGTTCCCTTATCCTCTCTACAGTAGGGGTAACCGTAACACCCTTCTCAAGGGCAAAGAGGCGAACTGCATCAACAATGATCCCAATCCCATTATGTTTTATATTCAGCTCATTCTTATGTTCACCTTTTTTTTCAACCACAAAGGAACCAAATATACCAAGGGGGGGTCTATTCTTTGTGATGACACCTGCCATCGTAGCAAGAAAGATGTTTTGATTCTTTATCCTGTGAGTAAGGAATGATCTCAGCTTCTCCGCCAGCACTAAATTTCCATAGATGGGCCTGAAGTCAAAGAATATGAGGGAAAAGAGTATTGCCTCTGGAGTTGGATGAGTGATCCATCTTGAGAAATAGTCCTTCCAGACACTAAGGGGCTGGCACCACTTTGGGTTACTCGCCATATAATCTGCTGGACAGGGTGGAAAGCCACACCTTACAAGGGCATCCTTCATATAAAGACCAAGGTTTTTGAAATAGGACCGTGCCTTTTCAGCCTCGACCTCATCCTCTGGATCTTCGTAGATAATCGCATTGTCCTGGTCGGTCCTGAAGGTCTGCTCCTTTCTCCCCTCACTACCAAATACAATCCAGCAGTAATTAAGGGGTGGGGGGCCAAGCCTTTCCTCTGTGATCTCAAGGAGCCTCTTCACGATCCTGTCATTTATCTCTGTAATAATCCTGGTAATATTTATTGCCCGAGCACCTTCTCTCAATAGTAACTCTATGATCCTGTTCGTCTTCTCAGAGACAGGGACAATTCCCTCAACGGTATTCTGTGCCTCAATCTCCCTTGTTATAGAGATGGGAGAAGTGCCCTGTAACATCATGAGGTCATGGTTTGTTATAACTCCCTTGAGTCTTCCCCTATCCACCACAACAAGATGATGAATATTGTAGCGAACCATCTTCAAAAGGGCCTCAAAGCAATAATCCTTTGCCTCTGCCTTAATAAGGGATCTGCTCATTATGTTACTTATAGGTTCATTGAAGTCCCTCCCCTTTGCCACAACCTTATCCCTCAAGTCCCTATCTGTTACTATACCCACAGGAACATTGCCATCAGGATCAACCAGGACAAGGGAACTTATACGATTGCTCGACATTATCTCAGCAGCCTCCCTGATTGTTATGTTCCTGGATGCTGTTATGGCTGGTTTTGTAATGAGATCACCAAGGGTAGTTGTAAATAAAATCTTTTCTCCGCCTGTATAAAGGAGGCTCTTGTTTCGCATCTCACCGTAGACCTTATCAATAAATTTATTGAAGAAGGACTTGAGAAAGTACTCTGTAAAATCAGCATTTGTGTCAAGGAGCCTGACAATCGCATCCTTCCTCACGAGATAGCATATGGTGTCCTCTATTGCAACAACATTTGCCCTTGATTTATCCCCTCCAACAAGGGAAAGTAAGCCAAAGGATTCCCCCTCGCCCCTGTAATCGATTATGACCTCTTCACCCTCTCCGGTCTTGAGAAAGACCTTAACGCTTCCCCTCTTTATAATCCTCAGGAATTCACTGGGTGGACCATCCTGACGGAGTATGGTCGTCCCCTTTGGGTAAAGCTCCAGGGAAACGCCTGAGGCAACCTCCTCAAGGGTCTTCCCATCTAAGAACTGAAAGGGTGGTATCTTTTTTAAAAACTCAATCGCCTCTTCCTTCATCAGAGGAGAAACTATAGCAATAGGTGTGCCTGTTGAAAAATTTTTATATATATCTGCTCTTAAAATTGATTTTTTTAAAATTTATAATGGATGTGTGATTAGACAGGATTGGATCAAGACGGGATTGTAACGTTACTTTTTGTAACAAAAACCGAGAATCTTGTAAAACTTATTGTTTTTAAAGGAAATTCTTTATATTACAATTAGTAACATAAAGAATTTAAGGGTTTAGAAAGGTAATCATCTCCTTAACAGTCCCCATTTCTTCCTCTTTTCCCAGAGGGCCTTCCTTGATATACCAAGCATCTCTGCAAGCTTTTGTTCAGTATATACGGACTGGTACCTTATTATGAACTCCCTTGTGTAATCCTCAATCGAAAGGGATCTATTAATAGATTCAGTAAGGAATGACGAACTCGCCTTTAAACCTTCTGGTAGATGCTCTGGCAGAATGGTTTCTGATTCTGTTATGAGCACAGCCCTTTCTATTATGTTCTGCAATTCCCTCACATTCCCGGGCCAGTCATAATCGTGAAGGATTTTCAATGCCCTGTCATCAATATACCTGACAGTCTTCCCTATCTCATGGGAAAACTTATCAAGGAAGTGGCGGGCAAGCATAAGTATATCCTCCCGCCTTTCCCTTAGGGGAGGGATCCTTATTGTTACTACATTGATCCTGTAAAAGAGGTCCTCCCGGAATTCCCCTTTTCTAACTGCCCCGGCTATATCCCTGTTAGTTGCTGCAACAATCCTTATATCAACCTTCTTTGAATGCACCCCGCCAATAGGTCTGATCTCCCGGTCATCAATCACCCGAAGGAGTTTTGATTGTAACGGGAAACCAAGATCACCTATCTCATCAAGGAAGATGGTTCCACCATCCGCCTCTTCAAGGAGACCTCTTTTTGATGTGGTCGCACCTGTAAAGGCGCCCTTAACATAACCAAACAGCTCAGACTCAAGAAGGTTTTCAGGGATTGCGCTACAATTGATAGGGATAAAGGGATGCTCTTTCCTGTTACTATTGTAATGTATAGCCCTTGCAAATAGCTCCTTACCTGTCCCTGTTTCACCAAGGATAAGGACATTGCTCCTCGCATCAGCAATCTTCTTTACCTCGTCAATTACAGAGGTGATTGCCTTACTCCTTCCAACGATCCTTTCGAAATCATACCTCTCCTCTATCTGTCTCTTGAGTATCAGGTTTTCTGATCTAAGGGATCTCTCCTTCAGGGCGTGCCTTACTGTCCTCTTTATCTCCTCATGAATAATAGGTTTCATTACATAATCATAAGCTCCAGCCCTCAGAGCCTCTATGGCTGTCTCAAGGGATGCATTCGCTGTGATTATTATTACTATCTGGTCAGGGTTGTAATCCTTGCTCTTCCTCAATAAATCAATCCCGGTGAGACCTGGAAGGATTATGTCTGCGATTATGAGGTCAAAGTATCTCTCCTTCAGGAGGGTTAGGGCGCGCTCAGCACTGCTTGCTGTCTCAACCTCATAGCCCTCCCTTGTAAAGACCCTTTTAAGGGATTCCGCCAGGGTATCCTCGTCTTCTACTATCAGTAACCTCTCAGCCATTCAGATCTCTGCCTCAGCCTTATCCTTCAACTCCTTTAATTTTGCCATTGCCGTCTTTGGCGTGAGCCTTGAGAGGTCAAGGTTAATAAGCTCAGACCTTATGGGGTCATGGACGATAGAGAAGAGGTCCATCTGACGACTTCTAACAGAGCCAATCGTTAAGGGAACCATCTTATTCATATCCTTTTTCTCAAGATCAGCAAGGACCTCCTGTGCCCTCTTAATAACAGAATCAGGCAGACCAGCAAGCCTTGCCACATGGATGCCATAACTCCTGTCAGCAGCACCAGGAACGATCTTCCTCAGAAAGATGATCTCCTCTCCCCATTCCTTAACAGAGGCATTATAATTTCTTATTCCATCAAGGGATCTGCTCAATTCAGTAAGTTCATTGTAATGGGTGGCAAAAAGGGTTCTTGCCCTGATCTCTTTGAGAATATATTCAGCAACTGCCCAGGCAATGCTTATACCGTCAAAGGTGCTCGTTCCCCTACCTATCTCATCAAGAAGTATGAGGCTCCTCTCTGTGGCATTATTAAGTATGTTTGCCGTCTCTATCATCTCCACCATGAATGTGCTCTGTCCCTTAAATATGTAGTCAGAGGCCCCTATCCTCGTGAATATCCTGTCCACTATCCCTATCCTGGCTTCAGTGGCCGGCACAAAGCTTCCCATCTGCGCCATGAGGACAATCAGGGCCACCTGTCTCATAAAGGTTGATTTGCCAGCCATATTCGGGCCAGTTAAGATAAGAAGGCTCTCTCCATCTCCATCAATAAAGATATCGTTCGGTATAAATGGTTCTGTTATAACCCTTTCAATAACTGGATGTCTGCCATCGGTTATCGCTATCCTTGTGGTCTCATCTATCTCAGGCCTTGTGTAATTATTTCTCCTTGCAACCATGGAAAGAGATGTAAGAAAATCTATCTCACCAATAGCGTTTCCTGTAGCAACAATATCATCGGATCTCCGGGATAACTGATCCATAACCTCCATAAATATTTGATACTCAAGACTCCTCAGTCTCTCTGCTGCAGTTGTTACCTTAACCTCATATTCCTTTAACTCAGGCGTAATGAACCTCTCTCCATTAACAAGGGTCTGTTTCCTTATATAATAATCAGGAACAAGGTCTAAATTCGGCTTTGTAACCTCTATATAATAGCCAAAGACCCTGTTATAACCTACCTTCAGGGAGTTGATCCCTGTCTTTTCCCTCTCCTTTCTTTCAAGCTCTGCAATAAAGTCCTTCCCTCTAATGGATATATCCCTTAATCCATCCACTTCAGCATTGTAGCCATCCCTGATTATCCCACCATCCCTGACAGAGACGGGAGGGTTTTCAACAATGGCCGCCTCTATTAACCCCTTAACCTCTAAGAGGTCAGCGATCCTCAAACCCAGTTCCCTGAGATAGGGGTTCTGAACCCTCAATAGGGCCTTCTTTATATCCGACACAGGGGTGATAGAATTCTTTATGGCCACAAGGTCCCTTGGGTTCGCTGACCCTGCCGAAACCCTTGAGGCAAGTCTTTCAAGGTCCTGGACTTTTCTCAGATTGCTCCTTAAGACCTCAATCAACTCATAGTCATTAATCAGCCACTCAACAGCATCAAGACGTCTCATTATCTCATCTCTTTCAAGGAGTGGTCTGAGGATGGCATTTCTGAGGAATCTCCCACCCATGGGTGTCTGAGTCTCATCAAGTACAGAAAGAAGGGTTCCTTCGCTACCCCCTTTGAGATTCCTGATGAGCTCAAGGTTGTTCTGGGTCACCCCATCAAGAAACATATATGTATTCTGAAGAAGTGGGGAGATCTTCCTGAATCTCACAGAGCCCTTCTGGGTATCCTTAAGATAATTCAAGAGTGCACCAGCCGCTGATATGGCTGACCTCAGCCCCTCACAACCAAATCCATCAAGGGATGAGACCCTGAAGTGTTCAAGAAGGGACCTGTAGGCCTCCACAAAATCAAAAAACCAGTCCTCTAAAGGGGAACTGTAAAGCCCCTTCAATGTCTCCGAGTAATGTATGTTATCCTTAAGGCTTAAAGGAAAAAGGACCTCCCTGGGTTCGAACCTGCTTATCTCATCAATTAGCGATCTATCTGTTTCATAAACAAAAAAGTCCCCTGTGGATATATCCGCAAGGGCTATTCCATACCTCTGTCCCTCAGGGAAGAATGACAGTATATAACAGTTCTCCTTTGGATTATCTGGTGTAAAGGTACCAGGAGTAACAACCCTGACCACCTCCCTCTGAACAATGCCTTTAGCCTCTTTCGCATCCTCCATCTGCTCACATATTGCAACCTTATAGCCTGCTTTGACGAGCTTTGAGATGTATGAATCAGCAGCAAAATAGGGAACGCCACACATCGGTATGGGTTCTTCCCGTGTCCTGTCCCGGGAGGTGAGGGCTATCTGGAGTATCCTTGAGGCGATACGGGCATCCTCACCGAACATCTCGTAAAAATCACCGAGCCTGAACATAAGGATGGCATCTTCATACCTCTCCTTAATACTGAAATACTGTTTCATCAGAGGGGTTAATTCCATACTGTAAATATACACCAAAGAAAAGATAAAGATAAAGAATGGAGCGGGCGACGGGATTCGAACCCGCGACCTTCAGCTTGGGAAGCTGACACTCTACCGCTGAGTTACGCCCGCGGTATCAAAGGATACGATATTTTAGCATATATTATCATAAAAATGAGAGAACAGAAAAACAGTCACGGAACACGAATTTAACGAAACCCAGACTACGTCACGGGTTATTGATCCCGGAAGACGGAGCACGGGCGACATATCCTTCAGCTACTATCTCCTGAAGCCTTGATATTAAGTGAAAGGCCTCCTTGATCGTCTTCTTCTCAAGGGTGCTGAGTTTGGAAGGGACAATTATATTATCAGGATTCTCCCCTGAAAGAATCTGTTCAAACTGGTGATGTATCCTGAGAAGCATCATAAACTCATAGACATGTTCTATCTCATCAGCAAATTCCCTTAAGATCGGGTGTCTTGCCCTGAGTATATTTATCCTCCCGATGGTAGATGTTTCCCTGACCCCCATCTCCATAGAAAAGAATCTTATTATATCAACAAGGGGGATAGTTCCCCTCTGCTTGAGATCAAGGACATCGCTTCTCTTACCGTTCCTTTCGATCGAATAGGCCTTGATGAACCCCACAGGCGGAGTATTCCTTGTAATAATCTGTGCCATCACCTTTAATAATTCAGACTCCCTGATATAAGAAATAAAGCTATCTCTTAATTCCTCAGCAAGGGCATGTTTACCATAAATCGGTCTCATGTCAAAGAATGTAATATGTTTAGATATTACCTCATGAGAAGGTCTTTCAACCCAGTTCTTGAAGTATTCCTTCCATACACTCAAAGGCTGGCACCACCTTGGATTTATTGCCATAAAATTGGATGAACACTCAGGGTACCCTATCTCTATAAGACCATCATGAATTATCTTTGCGAGGGCAGAGAAATACTCTTTTGCCTCTGTTGCTGAGGAATCGGCATATATGATGGCATTGTCCTGATCTGTCTTGAATAACTGTTCTTTTCTACCCTCGCTACCAAAGACAACCCAGCAGTATGGAACAGGTGGAAAACCTACCCTCTTTTCGGCAAGGCTGATAACCTTCCTTACAAGCCTGTCATTTATCTCTGTGACAATTGAAAGAATACTGCTTGACCTTGCCCCTTCCTTAAGAAGGAGTCCCACGAGACCGTTCATCCTTTTTGAGATCGATACAAGTCCTTCAATACTATGCTGGTTGTCTATGCTGTGAGAAAGGGACAGTGGGGATGTCCCCTGTAATAGCATCACATCATGATTGGTCATTATCCCATGAAGTAATCCATCCTTAATAACAAGGATATGATGGATGTTATACTTAATCATCTTTGTGATAGCACTAAAACATGACTCATTTGCATCAGCCCTTATCAGAGAGATCGTCATTATGTTCTTAACAGGTTCAGATATGTCCCTTCCCATGGCAACGACCTTTTCCCTGAGGTCTCTATCGGTTATTATCCCGCTCGGTAACCCAGTCTCACCATTTGTCACTATAAGGGAACTCACCTTTTCCTGAACCATCTTCCTTGCAGCATCCCTTATAGTTGTATCTTCAGATACGGTTATAGCCTCTCTTGCCACATCCCCAACCTTTGTTGTGAAGAGGAGGCGGTCAGCCCCCCCATAGAGAAGACTCTTTCTGTGCATCTCTCGAAAGGTCTTATCCACAAACCTCGAGAGATAGGACATAAAGAATTCGGCAATCCCTGGACTCCTGTCCAGGAGTTCCTTCATCTTTTCTCTTCCAAGGAGATAGCATATGGTATCATCTATTGCAACAACAGTTGTCTTCTGTCTCTCGTTACCGATCAGGGATAGAAACCCGAAATTATCTCCCTCTCCTCGATAATCAACAATCACATCCTCATCATCCAAAGTCATGGATATCCTGACCCCTCCTTTTTTTATGATAAATACTGAGTCGCTAACAGAATCTCCCTGCCTCAGGATAACCGTATCCTTTGGATAAAACTGGAGGGAAAGACTCCCGGCAATTACCCTTAACAGCGATTCCTCAAGAAACTGAAAAGGTGGGGTCTTCTTAAGAAAGTTGATGGTAT
>JBBIPQ010000030.1:0-18067 GCA_037442785.1 Nitrospirota bacterium | reverse complement strand
TTATGTTAAGGGCATGACGGTTGAGTCATCCTTCTGGAGGAAACTGAGGGATAGGACTGACATAAAGGGTGATGACACTGAACTCAGGGAAGAGATCTTGAGAAGATTTGTTCTCAGAGAAGATGTCCTCAGACTCGTGGATGATCTTCACAGGAAGGGCCTTATCACTGCCATACTGAGCGATCAAACAAACTGGCTCGATGAGATCAATGAGAGAACACCCTTTTATCATCACTTCGATTATGTCTTTAACTCATATAAGATCGGTAGGGGCAAAAGGGAACCTGGTATATTCTCTCACATCTGTGACCTTATGAATATAAAACCAGACGAGGCCATCTTCGTGGATGACAATCCAGACAATATCAGGAACGCTGAGAGAGAAGGCCTCTTCCCAATCCTCTTTGTCGATCTTCAACAAACCAGAAAAGGCATAGAAAGACTGATCAGTTAACTATGTCGGTGTCTGTCCATACCTGAGAAGGTTTATTATGGTCTCATCAGGCCTTGGCAGACCTGCTATCTTCCATGCCACAATGGGATCAAGGAACTGTTCATTGATGCATTCCTTTGGCTGATTAACATTCTTGCATACCGCATTGAGGATGGGAAAGAAGTTATACTGTCTGTAATAATCCCTTATAAACCTGATGATGTCCATCCTCTCCTTTGTAAGTTCTTCCACCCCTTCCCTTTCAGCTATTGCACAGGCAACGGCCTCAGACCAGTCATCAAGATTCCTCAGATAACCATCCTCATCAATCTCGATCTGTCTTCCTGAAACCTCGATAAAAGGCATAAAACACCTCCAACTATATTAATTTCCTGACCTCCTTTTCCCCTTCCTCAAGTTCCTTCTTCTGTTCCTTATCAAACATGAGCAGCAGTGTCTGGAACTCACCGACATGAGTCTTCTCTTCCTTTGCTATGTCAAGGAGAACCTTCCTTATCTTTTTATTATCAGTCATTGCAGCCATCTGTTCGTAGAGATTTATCGCATCAAGCTCAGCTATGATCCCAGCCCTCAGTATCTCCCTTTCGATGTCTTCCTTCTTTATCTTGCTCAATTCTATCGGGATCCTTGAAAGCATAATATATCTCCTCCTCAACCACTTTATAAAGATTTTAGCACAACTCTCGCTTTGGTATCGGCAATTAAGGGCATAAACCTAACGGTTCAGGATATTTGCTGCCTCTTTTGCAAAATAGGTCAATATTAGGTCAGCACCAGCCCGTTTGATGGATGTTAGTATCTCCATCATTATCCTCTGTTCATCCACCCAGCCAAGTCTTGCTGCTGCCTTAACAAGAGAGTATTCACCACTGACATTGTATGCTGCAACAGGTACATCAAAATTATACCTTATGTCGGAGATAATATCGAGATAGGAGAGTGCAGGCTTGACCATAACGATATCCGCACCTTCTTCGATGTCAAGGGCAACCTCCCTGATAGCCTCTCTCCTGTTTGCCGGGTCCATCTGGTATGACCTTCTGTCGCCAAATTGTGGGGTTGATTCTGCCGCCTCCCTGAAAGGGCCATAAAAGGCAGAGGCATACTTTGCTGCATAAGACATTATCGGTATGTTTTCGAAACCTTCATCATCGAGGGCTGCCCTGATAGCCTCAACCCTTCCATCCATCATGTCAGAGGGTGCAACCATATCTGCACCTGCCCTGGCATGGGAGACAGCCTCCCTGGCAAGGAGATCGAGTGTCCTATCATTGTCAACATCACCCTGCTCAACTATACCGCAGTGGCCATGGCTCGTGTATTCACAAAGACAGACATCTGTGATTACATATAACTCTGGTACCTTATCCTTGATATCCTTTATGGCCCTCTGAATAACCCCTTCGTCATCATAGGCACCCGAACCCAATTCATCCTTATGCTCGGGTATGCCGAAGAGTATGACTGCAGGGATACCAAGGGAATAAACCTCCTTAGCGGTCTTAACTACCTCATCAATGGATTCCTGGAAACAACCTGGCATTGAGGAGACCTCTCTTTTAATACCCTTTCCAGAGGTTACAAAGAGGGGATAGATAAGATCATCAGGAGACAGCGAGGTCTCCCTCACCATCCTCCTGATAACATCATTCTTTCTGAGTCTCCTTGGTCTATGGATTGGAAACATCTGCTAAGAGCCGCAGGTACTGCAGTCTCCACTACCAGCAGCTGGGACACCTGTAAGGATAAAACCTCTTCTTTCGCCATCATCGATGAAGTCAAGCTCCATACCATCAAGCCTGTCATAGGTACCCTTATCAAGGAAGACCCTGAGACCATTCTTTTCGATAATCTCGTCGCCTTCGGCAGGTTTTTCATCAATATCCATGCCATAGGATGGGCCACAACAACTACTGCCTGCAGTATAGATCCTGAGACCCCACTCGGCCTTTCCCTCAGCAGACAGTATCTCCTTTGCCTTCTCAGCAGCAAGGTCTGTAATTGTAATCACTTATACCTCCTTTTATCCCTGAGACACTGAATCAATCAGAGATAGCTTTTTATTTAGAATAATGTAAATCGCTCGAAAAAGCAATAGGAAATAATTCTAATGCGGCCTCTGAAACAATTTCCCTCATATGTGATATACTTTATTAGCTGTCTGTTTTCGTCAATGTAGCAGTGAATGGGTAAACCGAGGATTGAATGAAATCTATTATTGAAAAGATCACGGATGTCTTAAAGCAATATCCTGAGATCGTGTTTGCAATTGTCTTTGGCTCATTTACAAAAGGTGATGTAAGGGCGAGAGATATTGATATTGCTATTTATATGGACGCCTATAAGGGACTTGCAGAAGAAATAGGCTTAAGGATGAAAATAGAGAATGCACTTGGAAAAGTTTTACCATTAAGACCTGACGTGAGAGTTATCAATAATGCCCCTGTCGAGGTAAGTCTCAATATTATTGAAACAGGCATGGTTGTATATGTAAAGGATAGAAGCAGATATACAGATTATCTTGAAAGGCTTTCGAGAGAGGCACTGGATACTATACAAAACAGGATTTCATTAAAAGAAGCAGAGGATGAAATCTTATGCCTTTAATCGACAGGGCAAGAATAAGACACTTTTTGGCAGATATTCAAAAAGAGAAACAGTTTCTTGAGGATATAATAGGCAAGGGTATGGAGGATTTTATCACTGACATAAAAACCAATAAATCGACCAAGTACTCTCTTATTATACTTGTTGAGACCATGATGAATATCTTACAACACATCCTTGCATAGGAAAAAGATACTGCTGTAAGGGGGTATGGCGATACATTTGTCAAAGCAGGTAGATTTGGAATTATATCACATGAACTTGCATCAAACTTACAATCCCTTGCTGGTTTAAGGAATGAATTTTTGACGCATGGTTACTGGAAATGCAACGACGAATACCTCTATAAATTAATTAGCGAGAATATTTCGGACATAACCGAATTTGTCAGGCAGATAAAACAATACCTGGAGAATAAATAGTTATATGTAAACACTGTTGTCCAAAATAAAGCCAAGGAGGTATTTTAATGGGCATAAGACCTCAAAAACACAAAAGAAAGAAAGGGGGTTCATGCTTTTTTACATTTATCTTGGGCGGATGTGATATGTCAAATAACATAAGTTTAATATGTTATTATAGCTGAGTATGATAACGATAGATGCAAGAGGGCTCAAACATCCTGAACCCCTGAAGAGATTAAAAGAATATTTTTCTACCATGTGTTCTATTGATGATTATGTTGACCTGCTCATCGATTCTGATGCAGAATTAAAGCCAGTCAGCACCTATGCAGCCATGTCAGGTTGCGAATTCGAGGTCATAAGAGGATCCGATCATATCACTGTAAGAATCAAAAGTCCCTGTTATTGAGACAATCATGAAGACAGTGGCCTTAGTAACAGGTGCATCAAGGGGACTTGGTAGAGAACTGGCAATAGGGCTTTACAGATCAGGTCACAGGGTTATCGTAAATTACAAAAGTCAAAGGGATAATCCTGATGGGATATTGCCTGGATCAGATTTCCTGTATATAAGGGCTGATGTGGGAAATGTAGAGGCGGTTATGAGGATGAGAGATACCATAGCAGACCAGATAGGAAGGCTCGATGTTATTATAAATAATGCGGGTATAACAAAAGACGGCCTTCTTATAAATTATGATGAAGAGGACTGGGACGATGTTATGAGGGTTAATTTAAAGGGATGCTACAATGTGATAAAATATCTCACACCGATAATGATCGAATCAGGAGGAGGAAACGTAATAAATATAGCTTCACGGTCAGGTCTGAGGGGAAATCCAGGACAGGCAGCCTACAGTGCATCAAAGGCAGCAATCATGGGAATGACCCTTTCCCTTGCAAAAGAACTTGCACCCTTCAATATCAGGGTCAATTGCATAATACCAGGATATATGCCTACAGACATGGGTAAGGTATCCCGGAAGGCATTGGAGACGGCAAAAAGGCAGAGTCTCCTTGGTACCCTCACCAGAACCGAAGATGTCTTTTTTATTATTGAGGCCATCCTCAAATCAAATTCTGTTACAGGTCAGATCCTGTCAGTGGATTCACGGTTATGAACAGGGGACTATTTATAACGGGTACAGACACTGGAGTTGGTAAGACCATAATTGCTGGTGCCATAATTGCGGCTATGCATTCAAGGGGCATAAAGACTGGAGCCATGAAGCCGATAGAAACGGGCTGTATTAGCACGGGCAAAAGCCTCCATCCATCGGATGGCGCATTTCTTAAGGATATGGCCCAGATGGATGAACCCTTGAACCAGGTTACCCCATTATGTTTCGGCCCTTCCCTTGCACCTCTTGTTGCCTCTGAGATTGAGGGCAGAACAATTGACCTGCAGAAGATAAGAAAACATTTCAGAATGCTCACTGATAAATATGAGGCTGTAATTGTTGAAGGCATAGGAGGTCTGCTCGTACCTATTAAGAGAGATTATCTTGTGCTGGATCTTGTTAGAGAATTGGAATTACCCCTCGTAGTCGTTGCAAGGCCGTCCCTTGGAACGATTAATCATACCCTTCTTACCGTCAATTATGCAATTAAAGAAGGATTGAGGATTGCCGGGATAATAATAAATTTCAGCAGATTCCCTGAAGGAAACATTGCAGAAAATACCAACCCCCAGGCTATTCAACAACTGACGGATATTCCCTTTATAGGAGTCTTTCCCTTTCTCAAGGACCTTGAAAGGGAAAATCTTGAAAGGGCTGCAGCAAAACATCTGAATTTAGATCTGCTGCTAAGGTATATTCAGAAATAAATTTCTGGAAAAAGACTCTCTTATATGATAAAATCTTAATAAATGGGAAGATTATTTAAGAGTTTTTCAGGTATCCATGGATTTGCACTGGCAATACTGATTATTGCCTCCCTGTCTATTTCCTTCTTTAATGAGAGGGATCCAGGAAAGTACCCGATGAAGCAGGCAACATCTTACATTGAAGGCTTGAGGATTATTCACAGGACAAAGGGTGAAGCGTCCTGGACAATCATGGCAAAAAGGGCTGATTTCACAAGGGACGAAAGGACAGCGAAGATGGACTCTGTTGTCATTGATATTCAAAAGGAAGGCATCACCCTTAATGCTGAAAAGGGGGTCTTTGATCTCGAAACAAAGGATCTCAAGCTCGAGGATAATATAACCTTAAAGTCAAAGGGCTACGAGATGGCCTTGAGAGACCTTTCCTGGGATCCCGCAAAGGGTCTTCTGAGATCAGATCAGAAGATAGAGTTAAAGGGGAAAAATTTCAGTATTGTTGGGGATGGTCTTTTTGCTACAGAGAAACAGCAACTGAGACTCCATAGAAATGTCAAGGCTATCTTTTACTAAGATATTATTCAAAGGCCTCAGGATTTCGGACATCTTTCCCTTGTCCGTTCTATTTCTCTTTTTTATTCTTTCTGTAGCAAATGGGGAGGACAGGCTCATAGGTTCAAAGGGACCGGTCGTTATAACATCAACGAGCCTTACTGCAGATAACAAGGCACGCACCGCCCTCTTTGAGGGATCTGTTATAGCAAGGTCTGAGAATATGACACTATATGCTGACAGGATGCTCGTCTTTTATACAGAGACAGGGAAGATAACAAGGATCGAGGCAGATGGTCACATTAAACTCGTTAAGGGAGATAGGGTTATAACATCCGAGACTGCCCTGTACCTCGCTGAAGAGGAGAAGGTTATTTTCACCGGGGAACCAAGGGCAATGGAGGGAAACAGCATCATCACAGGAACGAAGATGACCTATCTCCTCAAGGATGACCGCTCGATTGTGGAAAACAGTAAGGTTATAATCAGGAAGGAACACTGAGATGTTCTTAGAGGCGGTAGGGCTTTCAAAGACATATAGAGGAAAACAGGCGGTCAACAACCTCAGCCTCCGCGTCAGGACCGGTGAGATTGTGGGACTCCTCGGTCCAAACGGTGCAGGCAAGACCACCACTTTTTATATGATAACAGGTATCATAAGACCGGATAGTGGCGATATTAAGTTAGATGGTGAGAGCATAGGACAGTTGCCCATGTATAAGAGGGCATTGAGGGGCATAAGCTATCTGCCGCAGGAACCTTCTATATTCAGGAGACTCTCTGTGAGGGACAATCTAAGGGCTGTACTGGAGATCAGGGGATACAGTCAATCAGAGATAGAGGAAAGGGTAGAAAGACTTCTTGGTGAATTCGGCTTGAGCTCCTTAGCTGACAGATCTGCCAGTAAACTATCGGGTGGGGAAAGGAGAAGAACAGAGATAGCAAGGGCAATTGCCACGAATCCTGTTTTCATATTGTTCGATGAACCCTTTGCAGGAATCGATCCTATTGCTATAATAGAATTAAAGAGGATGTTACAATATCTTAAGAGCAAAGGTCTCGGTATCCTTATTACGGATCACAATGTAAGGGATACCCTTTCAATAACGGACAGGGCCTATATAATCAATAATGGCACCGTCTTAGATGAGGGTGACCCTGAAAGGCTTGTCTCCAATCCTGCAGTAAGGGAAATATATTTAGGAGAGGAGTTTATTCTCTGATGGTACTGGAAGGCAGATTAGAACTCAAACTTACACAGAAGCTCATCCTGACACCACAGCTTCAGCTTGCCATAAAGCTTCTTCAGATGCCTCAACTCGAATTGTCCCAGGCCTTATCCCAGGAACTCATAAATAATCCCTTTCTTGAGGAGGTTAATGAGGAAAAGAGAGAGGAACTGAGCAGGGAAGAGATAGAGAATTCAGAACTTGCACCTGTCAGTGATGATACAGAGGCCTCCTTAGAGAGATTGATAAAGAGGCTCAATAGTTTCAGTGTCGAAGAATATTTTGATGAAAGGGGCAGTGATGGAAGAGACCTTGGTTATTTTAATCCTGGTCTTGTGGAACAACCATCCTTTGAGCAATTCACAGCAAAGGGTGCAGATATAAGCGACCATCTCATGTGGCAACTCCGACTGTCCAATGTATCGGATGATGTGAGGGAGATCTGTGAGATCGTAATTGGCAATATAGATGAAAATGGGTACCTTCGCATAACCGAGGAAGAGCTTGTATCTATTACTGGAGCCTCTCTTGAAAAGATAAGGAAGGCCATTGAGACTGTTCAGTCCTTTGATCCTCCAGGGATTGGCGCAAGGAATCTACAGGAATGTCTCCTCCTCCAGTTGAGGGCGTTCAACCTCCAGGGAACGATCGTTGAGAAGATCGTGCTCAACAATATCTCTGATATAGAGAAGAAGAGATATAACCAGATTGGAAAACAGTATGACCTACCCATGGAAGACCTGATGGCAGCTATAAAGATAATAGAGGACCTTGATCCAAAGCCTGGAAGGAATTATTCATCAAGCTCCCCAACTTATATTGTCCCTGATGTCTATGTGATGAAGATAGATGATAAATACCAGATAATCCTTAATGATGAGGGGATACCAAAGGTGAGGCTGAATAATTATTACAAAAGGTTGTTTCAGGCAAAAAATTCCCTTTCAAAGGAGGAGAGGCAGTTTGTGGAGGAGAGGTTGAGGTCAGCCGTATGGTTGCTCAAAAGCCTTGACCAGAGAAACAGGACCATATACAGGGTCACTGAATCGATCCTGAAGTTCCAGTATGACTTCTTTGAAAGGGGTATCAATTACTTGAAACCTTTGAATCTCAAAGATGTGGCAGATGATATAGGGATGCACGAAAGCACTATAAGCAGAGTAACATCCAACAAGTATCTTTCCTGCAGCCACGGGATATTCGGCTTCAGGTTCTTCTTTGGCAGCGCCATCCAGACCTCCGAAGGCAGTGTGTCTTCAAGGTCTGTTAAGGATATCATAAAGAAGATCGTCTCTGAGGAAGACCCAAGAAATCCATTGAGTGACCAGAGGATAGTTGACATACTGAAATCAAAGAATATAGTCCTTGCAAGAAGGACTGTTGCAAAGTACAGGGAGGAATTAAGGATACCGCCCCACAATCAGAGGAAAAGACTGGAATAAAAAGGAGGTACTTATGAACATTATCGTGAACGGAAGGAATATTGAGGTTACCCCCGCTCTGAGGAAGTACGCAGAGGAAAAGATCAGCAAGTTTGAGAGATATCTCTCCAATATCACAGAAGCGATCGTAACAATGACAGTAGAAAAGTACAGACATAAGGTTGAGGTACTGCTAAAGGCAAATGGTGTTCTTATTCAGGCTGAAGGAGTCACAGGAGAGATCTATTCCTCAATAGACGATGTTGTTGAAAAGTTAGAAAAACAGGTAAAGAAATATAAAGAAAAGATGGTATCCCACAGGAAGGGTGAGCCCAGGGCAACAGCTGCCGCACCTTCAGAATCAGTATCAGAAACAGGCAGGATCATCAAGATAAAACGGTTTGACATGAAGCCAATGAGCCCTGATGAGGCTGCCATGCAGATGGAACTCCTTGATAAGGACTTCTTTGTCTTCTCTAATCTCTCCTCAGGGGAGATCAATGTCATATATCGCAGAAAGGATGGCAATTTCGGGCTGATTGAGCCTGTCAGATAGTGAAACCAAGCGTAGTAATAATTACAGGACTCTCAGGTTCAGGGAAGACCGTTGCATTGAGGACCCTTGAGGATAGTGGTTTTTTTTGTGTTGACAACCTGCCTATAACACTGATTGAATCCTTTATATCGACCATATCGGCTGGTAAAAACGATAAAAGGATAGGTATTGGTATTGATGTGAGGGAAAGGGAATTCCTTTCTTCACTCGATTCAGTCCTGAGGACATTGAGGGTGGGCTATGACATTGAGGTAATATTCCTTGAGGCTGACAAAGATGTGATCCTTCGCAGGTTCAGGGAAACCAGGAGACCCCATCCCCTGCTGTCAGAGGACATCAGGGATATTGAAAGGGCGATCGAAGAAGAAAAGAAGATGCTGAAGCCCCTCAGAGAGGCTGCAGACAGGGTGATAGATACAACCTCATACACACCTCATCAGCTAAGGTATCTTATATCCTCATTCTTCAGACCCGTTGCAAGCGATGGCCCTCCCCTTGTTATAACCATAATATCCTTTGGGTTTAAATACGGAGCACCCCTTAATCTCGATCTCTTATTTGATGTCAGGTTCATACCAAACCCTAATTTTGTGCCATCCCTTAAGGAGCAAAAGGGAACTGACAGGCAGGTTCAGGATTTTATCTATGAAAAGCCAACTACAAAGGAATTCTTAAGGAGGATAAGCGACCTCCTTGATTTCTTGATCCCCCATTATATAGATGAGGGAAAGAGATACCTTACCATCGGCTTTGGTTGCACTGGTGGAAGGCATAGATCACCCACGATAGTAGAATACATGGCTACCCATATTAAAGATCACTATAAGATAGAACCAGAGGTTATTCACAGGGATATGGGATGATATACCTTGACAATAATGCATCCTCCCCTTTAGACCCAGAGGTTATAGAAGAGATCTGTTCTGCCCTGCGGTTTTATGGAAATCCCTCAAGCAGTCACAGGATAGGTCAGCATGTCCGTGCAATGATTGAAAGGGCCAGGGGATTGGTTGCGGATGCCATAAATGCCTCTGAAGATGAGATAATATTCACGTCAGGAGGAACGGAGTCGAATAATCTTGCAATCCTGGGGATGGCCTTTTCAAAGGGTAAAGGCCATATAATCACCTCTGTCATTGAACATCCTTCGGTTATGTCTCCCTGCAGATTCCTTGAAGAAAAGGGCTTTTCTGTAACCTATGTCGGTGTAAACCGAAAAGGGGTTGTTGATGTGGAGGATATCAAGAAGGCAATAAGGTCTGATACGATACTGATAACGATCATGCATGCGAACAATGAAACAGGCATTATTCAGCCCATTGAAGAGATAGGTCTCATGGCAAGGCAGATGGGGATAACCTTTCATACTGATGCTGCACAAACAGTAGGAAAGATACCCGTTGACATTGAAAGGCTGAATGTGGATATGCTAACCATAGTCCCCCATAAGTTTTATGGCCCAAAAGGGGTCGGGGCATTGTATATCAGAAAGGAGTTGAGAATTAAGCCGATCCTTTTTGGGGCTGGTCATGAGAGAGGCCTGAGGCCAGGGACAGAGAATCTGCCAGGGATAGTGGGTGCTGGTAAGGCCAGCGAATTGGCAAAGGCATATATAAAGGATAGGGTCACCCGATTGAGGAGACTTTCTGAGAGCCTTTACAATGAATTAAAGACCCATCTTCCCCATATATCAATAAACGGAGACCCTGAGAGGAGACTACCCAATACAATCAATGTCTGTCTTGGAGATGTACAATCCACAGATCTTGTGGAGGTCCTGAGGGATTCTGTGGCGATCTCCACAGGTTCTGCCTGTCATGCCGGAGAGAAAAGACCTTCTCCTGTGCTGATCGCTATGGGACTCTCCGAAAAAGAGGCGCTCTCATCAATAAGATTAAGCCTTGGGAAGGACAACACAGAGGCTGAGATTATTGAGGCGGCAAGGTTAATTGCGAAGGCTGTACAGGGCCTAAAAGGGTTATAGCCATTGAATCATGTATCAATCTTTCAGCAAGGCCCTTAACCTGTGAGAGGGTCACCCCTTCTATCTGCCTTATGATATCCTCTGGTGAATAGTATCTGCCATAATATATCTCCTGTCTGGCTAAGTTCTGCATCCTGTTGCTTGTTGATTCAAGACCGAGGATCAGATTTCCCTTGATCTGCTCCTTAGCCCTTCTGAGTTCATCCTCGCTTATATTATCCTTCAGGCTTTTCATCTCATTCACAATGAGATCAATGACCTCAGATACCCTTTTCTTTGAGGTTCCTGCATATACCCCGAAAAGGCCTGTATCAATGTAAGAGGCGATAAAGGAATATATAGAATATACAAGCCCCCTCTTCTCCCTGATTTCCTGGAAGAGTCTGGAACTCACCCCAGCCCCAAGAATCGCATTGATGAGATAGAGCACATACCTTTCAGGGCTTGACTGGGGTAATCCCTTTACGCCTATACACATATGGACCTCTGAGAGTTCCTTCTGATAGATATTTACAGAGGGTTTGAATTCAGGGGTCTCGCCCATCTTCGGTTCTGAACCCCTCCTGAGCCCTCCAAGCGCCCTATTAAGAGAACTAAGAAGGTTGTCAGGGTCAAAATTTCCGGCACAGGCAATCACGATATCCCTTGTGCCATAATACTTCCTTATATGGCCTATTATATCCTCCCTCTTGAAAGACCTTACTGTTTCCCTCTTCCCAAGGACAGGAAGTCCTATGCCTTTATTCCCCCATACATCCTGATAAAATAGGTCATTTATGTAATCATCAGGTGTGTCCTCCACCATCTTGATCTCCTCTTTTATTATCCTTTTCTCCTTCTCTATATCCTCTTCAGGAAAGGTTGAATGGAGAAATATATCAGTGAGAAGATCAATCCCTTTGTTCAGATGCTGATCAAGGACCTTTACATAAAAGGTGGTCGTCTCCCTTGAGGTAAAGGCATTCAGGTCACCACCTATCGAATCAATCTCCACAGCAATATCCCTGGCTGATCTCTTCCTTGTGCCTTTGAAAAACATGTGTTCAAGGAAATGGGAAAGGCCGTTCTTGTCAGGTGGCTCAAACCTTGAGCCTATCCTGACCCATATGCCAAGCGTAACAGAATGGACATTCCTTATGCATTCTGTTACAAGGGGGATGCCATTTTCAAGGTAATATTTTTTGAACATGGATGAGGGCCTTTATCTTCTGAGGCCCTTAGCCTCTCTCTCCCTCATTGCCTCTTTTCTGCTCAGTCTTATCTTACCCTGTTTATCGATCTCTATTACCTTCACAAGTACCTCATCTCCCTCATGCAACTCATCGGTAACCCTTGCTATCCTCCTGTCAGATATCTGGGATATATGAAGGAGACCCTCTGTCCCTGGAAGTATCTCCACAAAGGCTCCAAAATCAACGATCCTTTTGACCTTGCCAAGATATATCTTCCCGATCTCAGCCTCTGCAACTATTCCACTGATTATCTCCATAGCCTTCATTGCGGAGGACTCATCAGAGGCAGCTATGTTTACGAGACCAGAGTCACTTATATCTATCTTCACTCCAGTCTGCTCTATTATGCCTCTAATGACCTTACCGCCAGTGCCTATAACATCCCTGATCTTATCCTGTTTTATCTGCATGGTGTAGATCCTTGGTGCATGAGGTGCGAGCTTCTCTCTCGGAGCTGGAAGGGATTCCTTTATCTTTTCAAGTATATAAAGTCTCCCCTGCCTTGCCTGCTCAAGGGCCCTCTGCATGATCTGTCTGTCAATACCTCCAGTCTTGAGGTCCATCTGAAAGGCGGTGATACCCTTGGATGTCCCTGTCACCTTAAAATCCATGTCTCCAAGATGGTCCTCAAGGCCCAGAATATCAGTAAGTATCACTGTCTCTCCCTTTTCCTGTATCATACCCATGGCTATGCCTGCAACAGGTGCCTTAATAGGCACCCCCGCATCCATTAAGGCAAGTGTTGCCCCACAGACCGTGGCCATTGATGAAGATCCGTTCGACTCAAGGATATCTGAGACAACCCTTATCGTGTAGGGGAATACCTCTTTCTCAGGAATCACAGGCTTTAACGCCCTTTCTGCAAGGGCGCCATGACCTATCTCTCTCCTGCCAGGAGACCTCAGAGGCCTGACCTCCCCAACACTAAAGGGCGGAAAATTATAGTGGAGCATGAAATTCTTATATGTCTCTCCCTCGAGGGTCTCTACCTTTTGTTCGTCTTCTGCTGTTCCAAGGGTCACTGCAACAAGTGCCTGGGTCTCTCCCCTGACAAAGAGTGCAGAACCATGCGCCCTTGGAAGTATTCCCACCCTCGATGATATCTGCCTTATCTCATCAGGCCTTCTGCCGTCAGCCCTTATCCCATCCTTTATTATCATGTCCCTGACGAGTTTCTTTTCTATATCAAAAAAGGTCTCGCTAATAAACCTTGATATACCCCGTGCCTCAGCATCAAAGTGATGTTTCGTCTCCTCCAGCAACATATCAAGGGCCTCTTGCCTCTTTTGCTTACCCTGTATCCTTATATATTCCTTAATCCTTTCAATGACGAATCTCTCCACCTCTTCTCTGAGGGCTTCATCGATCTTTTTCTCGATTAAGGGTCTCTTTGGTTTACCCACCTTCTCCCTTAATTCCTTCTGGATAGGGATTATCCTCCTGATCTCTGAATGGGCAAAATCTATGGCCTCAAGTAGTATATCTTCGGATACCTCTGAGGCACCTCCTTCAACCATAACCACGGCATCCTCTGTCCCGGCAACAACTATATTGAGTTCAAGCCTCTCAGATTCTGATAGGTCCGGATTAAGGATGAGATTTCCGTCAAGAAGACCAACCCTTACGGCACCCACAGGACCATTAAAGGGTATGTCCGAGATCATTAATGCGGCAGACATGCCTGTTATGCCAAGTATATCAGAGACGTTCTCATCACCGTAGGATAGGACAGACACTATACCCTGAGTCTCGGAGTAAAAACCCTTTGGAAACAGGGGCCTTATAGGCCTATCTATAAGGCGAGAAGTAAGGACCTCCTTCTCTGTGGGTTTTCCCTCCCTCTTAAAATATCCACCAGGGATCTTGCCAGCAGCAAAGGTCTTTTCCTGGTAGTCAATGGTAAGGGGGAAAAAATCTATATCCTCCTTTGTCTTTTTCTCTGCTACAGCAGTCGCAAGTAATATCGTGTCTCCGTATCTTATGATGACTGAGCCATCAGACTGTCTCGCTATCTCACCTGTTTCAATGATAAGCTTCTTCCCTCTAACCTCAACTTCTACATTCACCAAGATCTTATTCTACCTCCTCAATCCTAAGCGTTCAATGAGTTTGTCGTATCTCTCCTTGTTAGTGGAGCGAAGATAATCAAGGAGACTTCTCCTCTGGCTGACAAGCTTTAGAAGACCCCTCCTTGAATGATGGTCCTTCTTGTGCACCTTAAAATGTTCAGTGAGATAGTTAATCCTCTCTGTAAGCAGAGCAATCTGAACCTCAGGCGAACCTGTGTCTGTGTCGTGAATCTTAAAGCTCTGGATTATTGACTGTTTTCTTTCCTTTTCTAAAGGCACCGGATCACCACCTTTCTTTTTTATTTATAATACCATATTAGTTTATCTCTTTCCTTTCAGGACTGCCTGTGCCGCAGCAAAACGAGCAATGGGAACCCTGAAAGGTGAGCAGCTTACATAATCCAATCCTATATTATGGCAGAATTCAACAGACCTTGGCTCACCACCGTGCTCCCCGCATATTCCCATCTTGAGGCCCTTCTTTACCTTCCTGCCTTTCTCAATGGCTATCTTCATGAGGGCCCCAACACCTTCCTGGTCGATTGTGATGAATGGATCATCCTTTAAAAGTCCCTTCTCTATGTAGAAGGGCAAGAACCGTCCTGCATCATCCCTGGAAAGTCCGTAAACAGTCTGGGTAAGATCATTCGTGCCAAAGGAATAGAAATCGGCAACGGTTGCGATCTCATCGGATGTGACACAGGCCCTTGGAAGTTCTATCATCGTGCCAATCGTATAGGGTACCTTAACCTTATACTCCCTCTGAACCCTTTCAGCAACAGACTCGACAACTTCCCTCATCTTCCGAAGTTCATTGACATGACCAACAAGGGGGATCATTATCTCAGGGATCACCTTTATCCTTTCCTTTGCAAGCTCACAGGCAGCCTCCATAATTGCCTGGGCCTGCATCTCATACACCTCAGGATAGGTAATGCCCAAACGGCATCCCCTGTGACCGAGCATAGGGTTGAACTCGTGAAGGGATATATTCTTTGCATTGAGTCTCTCAAAGGGGACCTCCATCTCTTCAGAAAGCTCTCTCAGTTCAGCCTCTGTATGGGGAAGAAACTCATGCAGGGGCGGGTCAAGGAGCCTTATTGTAACAGGATAACCTGCCATTGCCCTGAATATGCCTATAAAATCACCCTTCTGCATGGGAAGGAGTTTTGCGAGGGCCCGTCTCCTCTCCTCCTGCGTGTCTGAGAGTATCATCTCCCTCATCGCCCTGATCCTGTCAGGGGCGAAGAACATGTGTTCTGTCCTGCAGAGACCTATACCTTCAGCACCAAACCTCCTCGCTGTGGAGGCATCCTCAGGTGTGTCCGCATTCGTCCTTACCCTGAGCCTCCTGATCTGGTCTGCCCATCTCATCAGTTCCTTGTACCAGGGATTTTTATCAGGGTCTGCTGGTAACAGGTCAAGTTTACCCTCATAAACATTTCCCACAGTTCCATTCAGGGTTATCCAGTCACCCTCCTTCAGAACCTTGCCGTTGACATGAATCTCCTTTTTATGAACATTTATGTTCAGGTCAGAACAACCAACTATGCAGCACTTTCCCCATCCCCTTGCCACAAGGGCAGCATGGGATGTCATTCCACCCTTAGCAGTTAATATTGCCTCAGCAGCATGCATACCATGGACATCCTCAGGGGAGGTCTCATTCCTGACGAGTATCACCTTCTCACCCCTTTTTGCCCACTCCTCTGCATCATCAGCGGTAAATACGATCCTGCCTGTGGCACCACCCGGTCCTGCTGGAAGTCCCTTTGCTAAAAGAACAGCCTTTTTCTCAGCCACAGGCGCAACACTTGGGTGGAGGAGTATATCTAATTGTTCTGGTTTAATCCTGAGAAGGGCTGTTTCCTTATTTATCAGTCTCTGCTTTGACATTTCAACAGCTATCCTGATGGCAGCCTGTGGATTTCGCTTTCCAACCCTTGTCTGGAGCATCCAGAGCCTGCCGTCTTCGATAGTGAATTCAATATCCTGCATATCCTTGTAATGACGTTCTAGCTTATTCCTTATTCCAACAAGCTGTTTATAGACCTTCGGCATGGTCTCTTCAAGGGACGGAAGGTTTGCAGATTCCTGAGACCTGCTTGCCTTGTTGATCGGATAGGGCGTCCTTATGCCTGCCACGACATCTTCACCCTGGGCATTAGGGAGCCATTCCCCGTAAAAGACATTCTCTCCTGTAGCTGGATTTCTCGTGAAAGCAACACCCGTGCCTGAATTATCCCCTGTATTACCAAAGACCATGGCTACAACATTTACTGCAGTTCCCCAGTCATCAGGTATCTTTTCGATCCTCCTGTAAGAGACGGCCCGTTTACCCATCCAGGACTGGAATACCGCGCCAATCCCTCCCCACAACTGTTCCCAGGGATCATCAGGGAAGTCCTTTCCAAGGGTATGTTTTATAATTGCCTTGAATTCATCGCAAAGTATCTTCAGGTCATCAGCAGTAAGATCTGTATCGCTCTTATACCCCTTCATCTTCTTCATTGCATCAAGGGCATGTTCAAGTTTCTGTCTAATAGCCTCTCCTTCAGCTGGCTCTATACCTTCTGCCTTTTCCATGACGACATCAGAGTACATCATCAGGAGCCTTCTGTAAGCATCATAGACAAATCGCTCATTCCTGGTCCTTTTAATCAGACCGGGTATAGTCTTTTCTGTGAGCCCGATATTGAGAACGGTCTCCATCATGCCAGGCATAGAACTCCTTGCACCTGACCTGACAGAGACAAGAAGGGGATTATCAGGGTCCCCAAACCTCTTGCCCATTATCTTTTCTACCTTCTTCATCGCTGCATCAACCTGGGGTTTTAATTCTTTCGGGTATTTCTTATTGTTTTTATAATAGAGTGTGCAAACCTCTGTTGTTATGGTAAAGCCGGGTGGTACGGGTATCTTGAGGTTAGTCATCTCTGCAAGATTTGCCCCCTTGCCTCCAAGGAGGTTCTTCATATCCGCCTTCCCATCGGCCTTTCCAGCACCAAAGAAATAAACGTATTTTTTTGACCCCTTAGCCATAAAAACCCTCCTAAAATCGGTTTATAAGATAAATAATAGCTTTATAGATTAACACAGGGCGCCCTAAAAAGTCGATGACTTCATCATATCTTCTCAAGGACAAAAAGGAGTTGACCTTCCTGGACCGAATCGTTCAGCTTTACGCAGATCTCGATGATCTGGCCATCAAAGGGCGCTGTTATGGCATTTTCCATCTTCATGGCTTCAAGATTTGCTATTTCCTCTCCCTTATGGACAATATCACCTACCTTAAGGGGTCCTCTCTCTGGATTTCCGATCCTCCAGATATTGCCATTTATTGGAGCTCCTACATCATTCGGTCCCTTTGCCATCCTGATCTCCGCCCTCTTCGCCCTTGGGGTCTCGACCTTGTATACAAGGGTCTTATTATTAACTCGCATCACCACATGGATCACGCCCTCATGTTCTGCACCTATGGAAACAAGTTCGATCGTGTAAGGCTTGCCCCATAATTCAAAATCCACCCTGTCTCCAGGCCTCTTCAGCCCCTCTCTCCATACATCCGTTGGCAATACCAGCGGGGCCTCTCCATATCTCTCCCTGAATTCTATAAATTCAAGGGCATCCTTTGGATGCATGAGATAGAGGATAAACTCCTCCTCTGTAGGCGGTCTTCCAATTGCATCGGAAAGTTCCTTTCTGATCTTTTCAAGGTCATCAGGTGGAACTGA
>JBBIPQ010000029.1:0-18382 GCA_037442785.1 Nitrospirota bacterium | reverse complement strand
CAGAGGGGCGTTCCTTTACATCCATAGAGCAGAGGGTAATAAGAAGGATAGTTAATATCGCCCTAAATGACCTTGCCACATCCTGGAACAGCATAATACCCATAAGACCAGAACATGTAGGCTCTGAGATGAATCCCCAATTTATTACCATCGTTACCCCAAGTGAGATAGTGATTAAGGTGGAAATCCACTTAGAGGTGGAGGACTTTACAGGGAAACTCTTCTTCTGCATACCCTATTCAATGATAGAGCCCATTAAGGAGAAGCTATACTCAGGGATACAGGCTGATAAGTTTGAGATCGATCAGAGATGGGTTGGGAGACTTAAGGAGATCATGCTCGACTCTCCTGTGGAGGTGGTTGCAGAACTCGGAAGGGTCGAGATAACCCTCAAGGACCTCAAGGATCTCAAACCAGGCAGTATCATTAACCTTGGAAAGTCTATCCAGGATGATGTAGTTGTCAGGGTAGAGGGTCGTCCAAAATTTACTGCAACCCCTGGCTATAGCAGGGGCAACCAGGCAGTAAAGATAAGGAAGGTAATAAGTCCAAAGCTTGATAATCAGGCATAAAGAGGGTTTACCACAAAATCAAAGATTTTGTGGGAGCCCTGTTAAGGAGGCTATATGGAACAGAAGAATGAGATGCAAGGCACCCCAAAAAATCAGAGATTTTCTGGGGACCCCGAGATGGTAAGCGAGACCAATTTTGAGGAGTTAAAGGGTGAAAAGGGTGAATCAGGTATGAGGGACATAGACTTTCTCCTTGACATTCCCTTAGAGGTTACTGCTGAACTTGGAAGGACAAGGATGCTGATACGGGACCTCCTTCAACTCGGTCAGGGTTCTGTTATCGAACTGGACAAGATTGCCGGCGAACCCATGGAGATACTCGTAAATAACAGGCTTGTTGCAAGGGGAGAGGTGGTTGTGGTGAATGAAAAGTTTGGTGTCAGGCTTACTGATATCATAAGCCCAACAGAGAGGATAAGGCAGCTCAAATGAGCGATCTTTATTTTCAGGTGATAACAGCCCTTGGCGCCGTTCTTGGCCTCATATTCCTCCTTGCCTTCTTTATAAGAAAGAGACAGGTGAGGAATGAGATCATGAAGGTTATTGCCTATCATCCCCTTGGAACCAGAAAAGGGATAGCTGCCATGAAGGTTGGCGAAGAGGTGCTCCTCCTTGGTGTTACTCCATCAGACATAAAATTATTGAGGAGATACAATGCCTCTGACTTAGAGACCGAGGGCATAAGGGAAATAAGCAAAAAGGTGATGACCTTGAGGAGACTCAAGGAGGGATTGAGTGAAGATCGGTGATTCTGCAATAGAGGTCTTCTTTTTAATAACAATCCTGTCATTGCTACCAGCGATCCTGATCATGTTTACATCCTTCACAAGGATAGTGGTTGTTCTATCATTACTCAGACAGGCCCTTGGTGGACAGCAGATACCACCAAACCCTGTTATTATTGGACTCTCCCTATTCCTTACCCTCTTTGTTATGTCGCCAACCCTTGATCTTGTAATGAAAGATGCGATTAACCCTTACATAAAGAAGGAGATAACCATTCAGGAGGCCATGAAAAAGGCAGAGCCCTCTTTGAAGGGATTTATGTTGAAGCAGACAAGGGAGAAGGACCTTGCCCTTTTTCTTAAGATAGCAAAGGAGAAGCCTCCTGAAAGGCCCGAGGATCTTTCGATGAGGATAGTTGTACCTGCCTTTGCTATTAGTGAACTCAAGACAGCCTTTGAGATGGGTTTTCTCATATTTCTCCCCTTCTTGATAATAGACATGGTTGTCTCGAGCATATTGCTCTCAATGGGGATGATGATGCTACCTCCTGTCATGATATCCCTTCCCTTCAAGCTCCTGCTCTTTGTCCTTGTGGATGGCTGGAATCTTGTGGTCGGTTCAATAGTGAGGAGTTTCCAATGACCATTGATATGGTAAGGGATTTATCTGGTGAGGTGTTGAAGACGGTACTTATGGTATCAGGACCTGCCCTGATCGTCAGCCTCCTTGTTGGCCTTATAATAAGCCTTTTTCAGGCAATAACCCAGATACAGGAATTCACCCTTACCTTTGTTCCAAAGATCATTGCGGTATTTCTCTGCCTTTTCTTCTTCTTCCCGTGGATAGCAAGGGTTTTGATAACATTCACATCAAATCTGATCGAAAGGATGCCCCAGTTTATAAGATGAGCAATATGGATCTCATATCAAGATATATCCCTAACTTCTTTCTCATTATGATAAGGGCTGGATTCATACTCATCATGTTACCCTTCTGGGGGAGCAAGACAATACCATCAACCTTCAAGATCGGTCTGATCATCGCCATCTCCGCAATCCTGACACCCGTTATCCAGTTCGATGTGAAGGAGAAGGATATACCCCTTTTTGTGATAAGAGAGTTACTTATCGGGATCACCCTTGGCCTTGTTGCGAGAATCATATTCCTTGGCATTGAGATGGCCGGTCAGATAATGAGCAACACCATGGGGCTTTCAATAGCAACATTCTTCAATCCCGAGATAGGGCAGTCCACAGAGGTGGCAAGGCTATTTTCATCCATACTAATGTTACTTTTCCTTGGGATGGATGCACACCATGACCTCATATACATATTTGCAAGGAGTTATGAGTGGCTGCCTGGAGGGTCCTTTTCATTGAAATCTGTTCTTCCGACGATCATAAACCTCACAGGTCATATGTTTGTTATAGCCCTTAAGATCAGTGCCCCTGTTGTCACAATAATGCTCTTAACAAACATCCTCTTTGGCTTCATATACAGGGCAGCCCCGCAGATGAATATATTCTTTGTGGGATATCCAGTGTACATATTTGTGGGTATCCTCGTTATGCTCCTGAGTATGCCTGTATTTCTGAATGTAAGCGTTAATCTCCTTGGTTCCATTAAGGATGATATGGTTAAAACTATTGAATTGATAGGGAGATAGCATGGCTGAGGAAGGGTTTGAGGAAAGGACAGAACAGGCAACGCCCCGAAAAAGGCAGAAGGCCAGGGAGAAGGGTCAGGTACCAAGGAGTCGGGAGCTTATCTCGATGGCGGGTACAGGAGGGATAATAATCGCCTTTTACCTTTCAGGGGATTACTTTATAAAGAATCTCTCGGACCTTGTTAAGAAGACCCTTAGCCTTGAATACGGGATTGAACCCTTTGCTGTAATGAGGTATGCTACAACAGAGATGCTTCTTTTACTTGCCCCCTTCTTTGCACTCTCTGTCTCTTTTATCCTTATATCAGGTTTTTCCCAGGGAGGATTTGTGATGAGGCCATTGAGCCTCGAACTGGAGAGGCTTAATCCGATGAATGGACTGAAGAGGCTCTTTTCCCTGACAGGCCTCACAGAGACCATAAAGAGCATCTTTAAATTCCTCATAGGAGGCATGCTCTTTTACGCCGTTATAAAGAAATCCATAGGGCTCCTCCCTTTAACAATGGCAATGGGGATCAGGGAATCCTGGAGGGTCTCTGAGGGGCTCATAGCAAGGGCAATCCTTTATGGATTTCTCACCTTCTTTACCATAGCCATAATCGATTATATCCTTGAGAGGTGGAGGTTCGAGAGGTCCATCAGGATGACGAGACAGGAGATAAGGGAGGAACATAAGGAGACAGAAGGTGACCCCCTGATCAGATCAAGGATAAGGAGCCTTCAGAGGGAGATGGCCAGGAGGAGGATGATGCAAGAGGTTCCAAAGGCAACAGTGGTCATAACAAACCCGACCCACATAGCTGTGGCACTGCTTTATAAGAGGGAAGAGATGGATGCACCCAGAGTGATAGCAAAAGGGGCTGGACTGATTGCTGAGAGGATTAAGGAGATAGCCCTGAGCCACAATATCCCTGTTGTGGAGGACAAACCCCTTGCAAGGTCTCTATACAAGCTTGATATTGGCTCCTTTATACCTGAGGAACTCTACAGAGCTGTTGCAAGGGTCCTTGCCCATATCTACAGGATGAGGAGGGCAGCATGAGAACATCCCAAAAAATCTTCGTTTTTCTGGCGACCCTAATTTCGCAGAATCTTTGGGGTGCTCGTGGGGGGACTCTATGAGGTTTATTCAGATGATACAGCAGAGGGGTGACATCCTCATAGCAATAGGGGTTGTATCTATCCTTGGGGTGATGATACTGCCAGTGCCTTCCTTTATCCTCGATATACTCCTTTCCTTCTCCATATCCCTTGCAATAGTGATCCTTGTTACAGGCATATATATTAGAAAACCCCTCGACTTCTCTGTATTTCCTTCCATACTCCTTATAACAACCCTTTACAGGCTTGCCCTGAACATAGCCTCAACAAGGCTGATCCTGCTTAAGGGGAATGAGGGTATAGATGCAGCTGGTCAGGTTATAAAATCCTTTGGAAGCTTTGTTGTTGGTGGCAATTATGCTGTTGGCTTTATCGTGTTCCTCATCCTCGTCATAATTAATTTCGTTGTCATTACAAAAGGCGCAGGCAGGATAGCAGAGGTATCTGCTCGATTCACCTTAGATGCAATGCCTGGAAAGCAGATGGCCATTGATGCTGACCTCAATGCTGGTCTCATTGATGAGGCAGAGGCAAGGAGGAGAAGGAGCCTTATAGCCCAGGAGGCGGATTTTTACGGAGCCATGGATGGTGCGAGCAAGTTCGTGAGGGGTGATGCAATAGCAGGACTGGTCATAACAGGTATAAATATCATTGGTGGTTTTATTATTGGCACCCTACAGAAGGGGATGGCCTTATCAGAGGCAGCAAAGACATACACGATATTAACCATAGGAGACGGCCTTGTCTCACAGATGCCTGCCCTACTCATCTCAACAGCAGCTGGTATCGTGGTCAGCAGAGCTGGCACTGATACTGATCTCGGAAAGGACATAACAAGACAGGTCTTTATAAATCCAAAGGCCCTGGCAACAGCCTCAGGCATTATGGTTTTCCTTGGCCTTATTCCCGGTCTCCCCCATCTCCCTTTCTTTATATTGTCCGCAACATCGGGTGGACTTGCCTACATCCTCTCAAAGCCTCTGGCCGAGGAAAAGGAAGAGGAGGCGAAGGAAATTCCCCAGAAGGAGGCACCGATAGAGACCTATATAGAGATAGAACCCCTTACATTCGAAATAGGCTACGGACTCATCCCCCTTGTTGAATCAACAGGCGCAGAACTACTCAACAAGATCAAGGCTATGAGAAGGCAGCTTGCCACAGAACTTGGATTTGTGGTGCCATCAATCCATATAAAGGATAATCTCCAGTTGAGACCCCACGAGTATAGCTTCCTGATAAGGGGTATAGAGGTTGGAAGGGGAGAGGTAATGATGGGATATTACCTGGCAGTTCCATCAGAGGCAGAGGGGCCTGAGAGGATTGAAGGAATACCAACAAAAGAGCCTGCCTTTGGCCTTCCTGCGTACTGGATAAACGAAAGAGAAAAGGAGATTGCTGAGTCAAAAGGGTATATGGTTGTGGATATACCAACAGTGATAGTCACACACCTGACAGAGATGATTAAGTCCCACGCCTCAGAACTCCTCACGAGGACAGAGGTACAGGCCATACTGGACAATGTTACAAAGAATTATCCTAAGCTGGTTGATGAACTCATACCCGCTCAAATGACCCTTGGAGGTGTTCAGAGGGTGCTTCAGAACCTTCTGAAGGAGAGGGTGCCGATAAACGACATAGTCACTATACTGGAAACCCTTCTTGATTATGCACCTACCACAAAGGACATAGAACTCCTCACAGAGTATGTGAGACAGGCCCTTTCCAGGTTCATTGCTAAACAGTACATCTCCTCTGACGGAAACCTCTATGTAATGACCCTTGATCCCCGTTTTGAGAGACTCCTGAATGAGGCGATAGATGCTGGCGGAGCCATTAATCCGGAGGCAGTGAATAAACTAATGAAATCTATTGAAAAGGCCATTAAAGAGGGAAGGTTTAAGGGACCACAGCCTGTAATCCTCTGTTCATCCTATGTGAGGCGGTTCCTCAGAAAGGTCATCGAGAGGTTTCTGCCATCAATCTCTGTCCTATCAACAGCAGAGATTCCTGCCTCGGTAAAACTCTATAACACAGGAGTATTGAGGTATGAAGATTAAGAGATTCAAGGCAAAGACATTTGCAATGGCCATTGAGATGGTAAAAAAGGAGCTTGGCAAGGAGGCTGTCATACTCTCTTCTGTGGAGAAGAGGGGTTTAAGACCATACGTGGAGGTCACTGCAGCAGTTGATTATGAGGAAGCCCCTAAACAAGCTCCAGAAGGTTCTCTGGCATTTGGAGAGATATTCGAGGAAGAATCTAAAGGGGCAGGATGCGGGTTCCGTGCTCCAGGTTTCGTGACCAGTGAAACGGACAACAGGACACGAATGACAGACGACGGACAACGGGAAACAGATTCACCTCTTCACCTCTTCACCTCTTTAAGAGGGGAGATAGAAAAGATCAAGGAATCCCTTGAGGATATGAAGTTCTGCGGTTTTGAGATAAGCCTTCCTGAGAAAAAGAAAAGGATATTTCACGATCTCAGGGCAAAGGGCATAAAGGAGGAATATTCCCTCAGGCTCTGTGATATGGCAAAGGAGCCTTCAAGGATAAATGAGGCCATAAGAAAGGACATCAATGAAAGGATCGGAAAACAGCGATTCTCCCTTAATCCTTCCTTACCCCGTGCTATTATGCTTATTGGACCTACTGGTGTGGGTAAGACAACCACTGTTGCAAAGCTGGCTGCCCTGGCAATCAGGCATAAGAAAAGGATAGCAATAATAAATCTTGACACCTACAGGATTGGTGCCCCTGAGCAAATCAAAACCTATGCCAGGATATTAGGTATCCCCATTCATATGGCCTCAAATGCAAAGGAACTGAAAGAGGGGCTGAGGAGGTTTTCTGAGGATAGGGATATGGTCTTCATAGACACAACAGGCAGAAATCCAAGGGATGAGGGATACATCAATGAATTACTCTCCCTGTGCTCTGATCTGATTGAGGACAGGGATGCCTCAGGGAGGTTTTGCCTTGAGACGCATCTTCTTATGAATGTAAATAGTGATAGTGACTTCATGATTGAGTCTTACAGGTATTACAGGATATTGCCCCTGAGCTATATAGCCTTTACAAAGATGGATGAGGCTGTGCGATTCGGCAACATCTATAACATGGTAATGACCTATGGAAGGCCTGTTGCCTATATAACCACAGGCCAGAAGGTTCCTGATGATATTGAATTCCCTGAAATAGAGGGGATTATAGATTTGATTGTACAGGGTCAGGGCTTCCAGCAAGTCAAAGGAGTTGCTGGAAGCCGTAGCAGGCTACCGGAAAATCAAAGATTTTCTGGGAAATCAGGAGGTAACTGATGGTGGATAAAGGGAAGACAGGGGATGTCATGACCATTGCTGTTGCAAGCGGTAAAGGAGGGGTGGGAAAGACAAATGTTGTTGCAAACCTTGCTATTGCCTTCAGAAGGCTTGGCAGAAGGCCCATGGTCTTTGATGCTGACCTTGGTCTCAGCAATATCGATGTCCTGCTCCATCTTGCTCCAAGATACAACATTCAGCACCTCTTAAAAGGTGAGAGATCATTGAAGGAGATCGTTGTGGAAGGACCAGAAGGTATCCTCATACTCCCTGCAAGTTCAGGTGTCCAGGAGTTAACAATCCTCAATGAATTCCAAAGACTCAGGATACTTGAGGAGTTTGACTCCTTTGACCACACCATAGACACACTCCTGATCGATACCTCTGCGGGAATCTCAGAAAATGTTGCCTTCTTCTGCGTTGCTGCCCAGGAGATCATAATCGTCACATCTCCGGAACCAACAGCAATCACCGATGCCTATGCATTGATTAAGGTGCTGTCCAATCGCTATCAGGAGAGGGACTTTGACATCCTTGTCAATTCAGTAAGGAGCGAGAAAGAGGCGGTTGATGTATTTAAGAGGCTTTCTGTAGCTACAGAGAAATTCCTTAACATATCAATCAACTACCTTGGCTTCATCCCTCTTGATCATTCTGTTCAGAGGGCTGTCAGGGAACAGAAGGCCTTTATCTCTGCCTTTCCTGAATGTTTGGCATCGAAACAGATAATGGAGATAGCCAACCAGTTGATCGAGACAGAGAGGAAAAAAGGCATTAAGGGAGGCATCCAGTTCTTCATAGGAAACCTCGCATCAGCAGTAGAGAGGTTATCAAGATAGGTTTAATGGGGGAAACCGTGATAGATTCATTGGAGCATAATGTGGAAACAGATGATACAATCTTAACCGATGAAGAAAAAGAGAGGATAGTAAAGGACCTCCTCCCTTACATAAAATACACTGCCTACAGGCTTTCCTGGAGACTTCCACCACAGCTTACAGTAGACGATCTTGTAAGCGCTGGAGTGGTTGGCCTTCTTGATGCCCTCTCAAGGTACAGGAACAATGGCACACCCCTGAAGCCCTTTGTGGAGATGAGGATAAAGGGTGCGATGCTCGATGAGATAAGGGCACATGATAATGCCTCAAGGTCCATGAGGAGGAAGATGAAGGCCATTAAAGAGACCCATAATGAACTCGAAAGGGAACTCGGGAGGCTCCCCGAGGATGAGGAGATTGCAGAGACCCTTCATCTCTCCCTCAATGAGTATTACAGCATCTTGCAGAGGGCAAACTCAAGGATCACCTTACATTTTGAGGACTTTACGGACAGTGGCCAGTCCGATGACAACCTCGATATTACGGAATGTATACCCGACAGAAATGCCCCAACTCCCCTGGAGGCTTATGAGTCAAAGGACCTGAAGGAAAGGATGGCAGAACTCATCCAAGGTTTACCAGAAAAGGAGAAGATAGTCCTCTCCCTTTATTACTGGGAGGAATTGACCATGAAGGAGATCGCCAGAGTCCTGGACATTACAGAGGGGAGGGTATGCCAGATACATAATAAGGCCTTGATGAGACTGAGGGCAAAGATGGGGGATAGTTGAAATATTCTGAAAATATGGTAAGATTAGTAAAACTCAAATCAGGGGAGAGGATGCTTAAAGGACCTTCCATCTTAAGGAAATCCATAACAGCAAGGATTATCCTTATCAGCATCCCTGTAATTGCTGTTGTGAGTGTAATTATCTGGTGTCCATCCATAAGGGAGTTCCAGAAAAGGGAGCTGGAAAAACAGCAATCCTTTGCAATATCCCAGGCAGATCTCATATCAAAGGCACTCCGCTCAGCCATGCTCAGGAATGACAGGGAGCATATACAGGAGGCAATCGAGTCAATATCAGGGATGGGGGATACCCTGTGGATCAGGGTCGCTGACAGTAAAGACATAATTAAGTTCTCATCAAGGAGGGAAGAGATTGGAACCAGATGTCCTGAGGAATGTGCAGAGCTTGACCTGGAAGGTAGCAAGGCCATCCTCAAGGAGATAAATGGCAGAAGGGCGATCCTTGTATCAAGGCCTGTTGAGAATGAAAAACCATGCTGGACAGCCTCATGTCATTTCCATAAGGAAGATGAAAAATTCAATGGAAGGATCGAGCTCGCAAGTGATATTGAACCAACCATTAAAAGGATCAGGAATCAGGGCTTTGTTATTGCATCCTTTGCCACGGCATTCACATCCTTACTCCTTTTTATCCTCTATCTGATCGTGAGGATGACCATCCTGAAAAGGGTCTTCATCCTTGCTGAGGCATCCAGGAGGGTTTCTCATGGAGAACTGAATGTTAGTGTGCCTGTTACAGAGAAGGACGAGATCGGCCAGCTCTCAGAAACCTTTAATACGATGGTTGATGCATTAAGGAAGAGGAAGGAGACCATGGAACTTGAGCTGAATGGATACAGGCAATCCCTTATTCAGGCACAGAAGATGGAGGCAATTGGGCTGTTAGCTACAGGGATAGCCCATGACTTCAATAACCTACTGACAGGGATCATTGGTTTTTCAGAATTATCCCTTCTGAACACAAAGGACAGTGGGACCAGGGAGAATCTAAAAAGGATCATCGAGACTGCCGAGAAAGGGGCTGACCTTAGCAGGCAGATTCTCCTTATCGGAAGAAAGGTTCCACCTCAAAAGAGTCCTTTAAATATAAATGTCTTTGTCAGCGACTCCTTCAAGATGCTGAAAAGGATGGTTGAAGAAAAGATAGAACTGAGGACGATTCTCAAAGATGGCCTTCCCTTTGTTAATGCGGACCATTCCCAACTCACACAGGTTCTGATGAACCTTGTCGTCAATGCAAGGGATGCGATTGAGGGTAGCGGGGCTATTGCAATATCCACTGATGAGGTCTTCATTGATGAATCTTATTGTATGAAACATCCTGAGGCAAAACCAGGCCATTATGTTGTCCTTTCAGTCAGGGACACTGGCACAGGCATACCAGAGGACCTCAGGAACAAGATATTTGACCCTTTCTTCACTACAAAGGAAAAGGGAAAGGGGACAGGCCTTGGCCTTTCAGTAACCTATGCTATTGTTGCATCCCATGACGGCTGGATCAGCCTGTACAGTGAGGAGGGCAAGGGCACAGAGTTCAAGGTCTATCTGCCTGCCTGTGAGGGAAGCAACCAGTCCAATCAATCGGTTACATCGGACAAACCAGCCCTGCCAACCGCCCCTGATTCCAGGACGCTTATCCTCCTGGTTGATGATGAGGAGATGATAAGGGATGTAGGAGGTTCCATACTCAGGGCCCTCGGTTATGAGGTGGTTACAGCAGCAAATGGGAAAGAGGCTGTGAATATATACAGGGAAAGGGGCAATGAGATCTCCCTCATCATAATGGACCTTGTCATGCCTGTTATGGATGGAGAGACCGCCTTCAGAGAGATAAGGAAGATCAATCCCGATGTAAAGGTCATAATCTCAAGTGGCTATTCTGCTAACAGGATGGATATACTCAGGAAAGAAGGCGTAAGGGGATTCTTCAGCAAGCCCTACAGGCTTGGTGAGATAGCAAATGTGGTCAGAAAGGTGCTGGATGAGGGGTCTTAAGGTCTTTCTTATAATGCTTCTGTTTCTTCCCACCCTTACCCAATCAGAGGAGATGAGGGATATACGGATAGGTGTCCTTGCCTATCGAGGAAAGGAGGAGGCAATAAGGAGATGGTCTCCTACAGCTGACTACCTGAGCCTCAACCTGCCAGGCCATAGATTTTCCATCATACCCCTTGATTTTGATGAGATAGGCCCTGCAACAAGGGATAAGAGGATTGACTTTATCATAACCAACACATCCATCTATGTTGAATTAGAGTCTGCCTATGGCATTACAAGGATAGCCACCCTGAAGAACAGATGGAAGGACAGGGGTTATACAGTCTTTGGGGGTGTCATATTCACAAGGTCTGACAGGAAAGACATAAATGAACTGAGGGACCTTAGGGGTAAGAGATTTATGGCTGTGAATGAGACATCCCTTGGTGGATGGCGAATGGCCTGGAGGGAGATGAAGGATAAAGGCATCAATCCTTCTGACCTCAAAGAACTGAGATTTGGAATGACCCATGATAGGGTTGTCCTGGCTGTGCTGAACAGGGAGGTTGATGCTGGAACAGTAAGGACCGATATCTTAGAGAAAATGGCTGAGGCGGGCAAGATAGATATAAGGGATATAAAGGTCATCAATGAGAAGAAGGTGGAGGGATTTCCCTTCCTTCTCAGCACAAGGCTTTATCCAGAATGGCCCTTTGCAAGACTGAGGCATGTGCCTGAAGAACTCTCCGAAAGGGTTGCCATTGCATTATTGAGCATGCCCCTTGACAGCCTCGCTGCACGCATATCCGAGAGCTCTGGCTGGACAACCCCACTGGATTATCACCCTGTTCATGAGCTTATGAAGGAGTTAAGGGTAGGTCCTTACAGGGATTATGGAAAGGTAACCTTCGGGGCATTCGTCAAACAGTACTGGTATCTTATCATCTTAACCCTCCTGATCATAGGCATCCTTACATGTCTTTTGATAATCATAGCAAGGCTTAACAGAAGGTTAAATGAGTCAAAACTCAGGATTCAGCATGCAATGGAGGGCCTTGAGATACTCGTTAAGGAGAGGACAGCGGACCTGGAGAGGAAAAACAAGGAACTACTCCTTGAGATAGAAAAGAGAAAGGGGTCTGAGGAGAGGCTGAGGGAGTCTGAGGAGAAGTTTAAAAGCCTTGTTGAAAGGTCTTTAACAGGAGTTTATATAATTCAGGATGGTCGATTTATCTATGTGAATCCCGAGATGGCAAATATATTTGGCTATGAGCCAGGAGAAATAATCAACAAAAAGACCCCCTATGACCTTACAGCAGAGGAATACCACCCGATTGTTAAAGAAAACATAAGGAAACGCCTTGATGGAGAGACTGAGACCGTACACTACACATTTAAAGGATTAAAGAAGGACGGTTCTATCATAGATGTGGAGGTCAGCGGCACCGTGGCCCTTATGGGTGGAAGACCTGCAATCATAGGTACCATAAGGGATATTACAGAGCAGATTAAAAGGGACGAGGAAAGGGAGGCAGCAAGGAGATTCCTCCAGTTGGTGCTTGATGCTATTAGTGATCAGATAATGGTTATCAGGCCTGACTACAGGATAGAGCTAATCAATGCCCCTTTGAAGAAAGTGACAAAGAAAGATACCTATTGCTATAGCATTTCCCACGGAAGAGACTTGCCTTGTGAGGGCTCAGAACACCCCTGTCCCCTGAGGGAGGTCATGGATAAGAGAAAGGATGTCAGGACAGTCCATAAGCATCTCAGCTCAGATGGCTCAGAGATGATTGTAGAGATAACGGCATCTCCTGTGTTTGATGAGAAAGGAGAGATTATCTATGTCGTTGAGGCATCAAGGGATATAACAGAGAGGGTGAGGCTTGAGGAGGAACACAGGATGCTGATGGAGAGACTCTACCTTGAGGAAAAGGAGGAATCCATAGTAACCCTCACAGGTGGCATTGCCCACGACTTTAATAATATGCTTATGGCTGTGCTTGGCTCAGCAGAGTTATTGAAGATGCGGGCAGAAAAGGAAAGCCTTCCCTACATAGAAAACATCATAAGCTCTGCTGAAAAGATGGCTGATCTTGTAAGACAGATGTTAGCCTATGCGGGCCAGGGAGTTTATCAGCCATCGAATATAAATCTAAATGCATCCGTCATGGATGCCCTGAACATGACTCATAAAGGCAGATACAGGGATATCCAGGTGGAATTAGACCTGGATAAAGGGCTCTGGCCTGTGTATGCGGACAGATCCCAGATGCAACAGATGATGGTTAACCTGATACTCAATGCCTTTGAGGCAATGGGGGAAAAGGGAGGCATCCTTTCCATTAAGACATCGAATGTGAGGATAGACACGGTTCAAGAATGTAAACTTAACCATTATCTCTCAGAAGGTGAATATGTTGAGATAAGAGTGAGTGACACTGGCCCTGGCATACCCCAGGGACTCCATAAAAGGGTATTTGAACCCTTCTTTACAACAAAGTTCATGGGAAGGGGTCTCGGACTTCCCGCAGTTGCTGGCATTGTCAAAAGCCATGATGGTTGCATAGCCCTTGAAAGCGAAGAAGGAAAAGGGACAACCATAATTATCTATCTTCCAAGGGCACTGGAAAAAGAGGTTATTAAGAGGGCTGGGGAGGCAACAGTCAGGGGGATATTCGTTGTTGATGATGATACAACCATCCTCGGCCTCCTTGAGGAGACCCTTTCAGGGGCTGGTTACAGGGTGTTTACTGCCAGTGATGGTCTGAAGGCAATTGATATGTTCAAAGAGATAAAGGACATTACAGACCTGGCGGTCATAGACATAGAGATGCCCGGGATGGATGGAAGAAGACTCATAGCAGAACTGAGAAGCCTATCAGAGGGGTTGAAGATAATCGTCTCCAGTGGCTATGACAGGGATACTGCCCTGAGCGGTATTGATCCAGAACCTGATGCATTCATCCAAAAGCCATACAGACTCTCTATACTCCTGAACGAGGTCATTGCCCTGCTGAAATGAAGATATGGACAACAGAAGGTCTAAGGGAATTTCTTGATCAGGACATGCCTGTTAAGGCAGTGAGTGAAGGGACAATAAAGACAGCCTTTCTCAGGGAGGCATTACAAAATGATATGGCCATCCTTCCCTTTGAGGATGATTACCTTGATTTTCTTACAGAGAAGAAGAGGAGGGGGCTGAATAATCCTATTGTCTTTATCTCCACAGAGCCGACACTGATTCAGGAAAACCTCCCCTCCTATAATGCCCTTTTATTAGACCTAAAAAGGTCAGGCAAGGCAGAAGTGAGGAACACACTGAGTTTTCTCTTCAGGCTCTGGAGCGAGGCAACAAGACCTACCCCTCCCGTCTCAAAGGAGATGATAACTGAGGAACCAAGAAGGGATAAGCCAGAGGATGACCCTGAAACCATTAGAAGGGTCATTGATTACCTTATTAAAGAAGGGATTTCAATAATAATCTCCTTCCCCATATTAGAGGCTGGTGCACCGGTCACAGTAAGGGGATGCTGCAAGATCAGGGAGATAAGGGACAACCGTTTGCTCCTGATAAGATTCAGACCAGCTACGATCATAAGGGGACTGAAAGAGGGCCTTTCTGTTAAGGCCATACTTCCCGCAAGGACATCTTATGAAGGAGCCATGAACATCGTATGGGTAGGAGAGGAAGAGGCATTAACAACCATGCCTGATAGATTATTCATCGAGAGGAGGAGATTTTTAAGGATAGAACCCTCCCCTGAAAGGCCGGTCCTTCTATACATCCTGAAACATGATGAACCGACCATCCCTGTTCAGGTCACTGACATAAGCCAGAGGGGTATCGGATTCATCACAGGAAGGGACTTCAATGTCAACGAGATCTATCCCCTCACCATAGTCCTCCCTGAGGGGGCTGTTATTGTCTCTTATGGGGTAATCAAGTTTAAACGACAAGAGGGAGAAACTTTCAGATATGGCGTAGAGCTATTTACCCATCCAAAGGATGAGGAGGGGATCGCTGAATATGTAATGAAAAGGGAGATAGAGATAATTCAGTTGCTGGAGGATTGAGAGTTCTGAGGGAACATGAGGATTATACTTATCCTTCTGTTCCGGGGGTCCTTGGGGTCTTCCTTTATAAATGGCACGGTGTCAGCATAGCCAGCAACCCTTGTTAGCCTTGTTGGGTCAAGGCCGAACCTCTCAAGCTCCTTTCTTGCTGTCAATGCCCTCTCTGTTGAGAGTTCCCAGTTGCTGTAGCTCGATGTCCTGTAGGTAAGGGAATCTGTATGACCCTCAACAGCAACTGGATTCGGCAATGTCTTTATGTTATCTCCTATTACCTGGAGTATCCTCATTGCTATCGGCGTTGGCTTGGCAGATCCGAGGTCAAACATGGGCTTACCCTCCTTATCAACGAGCTGGATCCTTACGCCACCTTCAAATATATCAACGATGACCTGATCCTTAATATCACTCAACTTATCCTCAATGGCCCTCTTTATCGCCTCCTTGAATTCCTCGGCCTTCATGGCTGGAGTTGTCTGACCGTACATCTCGTAGGGCACCTTTTTTGCGGACTCCCCTGTCTCAGAAAAGACCTCACTGGACTTCTCCATAAAGGATGAGCCACTCTGCTCGAATATGCTGAAATGCTTGAAATAGGCGGCAACCTTTGCCCTCTTCTCAGGGGATACCATTGTTATGAGCCATAGCAGAAGGAAAAAGGCCATCATGGCAGTGACAAAGTCTGCATAGGCGACCTTCCAGGAGCCTCCGTGATGACCCTCACCACTGACCTTCTTTACCTTCTTTATGATCAGTTTTTGCTCTTTCATTTCGCCTTTCTCAATTCCTTTTCAAGCTCATCAAAGGTTGGCTTTTCCTTTGATGGGATTGCCCTTCTTCCGAATTCAACAGCCATCTGAGGGGCTGCGCCTCCCACAAATGCCACAAGGGCAACCTTAATAACCTGATAATAGACACTCTCCTCCTTTGCCTTGTGCTCAAGGTTTGTTGCCATCGGTCCAACAAAACCGTAACACATAAGGACTCCCATGAATGTCCCAACAAGGGCTGCACCTATCTTGTGGCCCAGTACAGCAGGAGGTGAGTCCACATACTGCATGGTAAGGACAACCCCAAGGACTGCTGCAACGATACCAAGCCCTGGAAGGGCATCAGCTACCTTTGAAATACTGTGAGATGGGGTAAGTGCTTCATGATGATGGGTCTCTATCTCCAACTCCATGAGGCTGTCAAGCTCATGGGGCGGAACATTGGTCGTTATTATCACCTTGAGATTGTCACAGATAAAGTTTATAGCATGGTGGTTTGATGTAACACTGCCATACTTTTTAAATATAGGGCTTTTGTCAGGATTTTCAATATCCGATTCGATTGAGATAAGGCCCTCCTTCCTTATCTTGGAAAACAACTGATAAAGGAGGCTTAAGAGTTCAAGGTATTTCTCCTTGCTCTGTCCGCCTGAGCCTATTATTAGGGGGATATTCTTTGCAACAAGGGAGACGACCTTTGGAGGTGAGGCAATAAAGAAAGAACCTATTGCAGCACCGAATATTATAACAACCTCTGCTGGCTGAAAGAGGACATGGAGGTTTCCCTTTTCCATAAGGAACCCACCAATAACAGAGCCAAGGACTACTACAATACCGATTATCGCAAACATTATATTCTTCTACCTCCTTTCGCCTCTAAGCTGCTCTGCTTCCCCAATTCACCGATCGGGCCATCGCTTGATGTAATGGGCAATTCAATGACAAATGTGGTTCCCTCTCCTACCTTGCTCTGAACCGAGATAGTTCCACCATGTTCCATGATTATCCCGTGGGAGATAGACAGCCCAAGACCTGTACCTATCCCGACAGGCTTTGTTGTGAAGAATGGGTCAAAGATCCTGGGGATTACCTCCTGAGGTATTCCTGTGCCATTGTCTGTTATACTCACGATGATCCTCTGATCCCTTCTGTTAAAGGTTGTGGAAAACCTTATCATACCCCTTTCCTTTCTTGACTCAACTATTGCATGTTCCGCATTCAGTATGATATTCAGTATCACCTGTTGAATCTGCTGGGAGTCCACATAGAGAGTTGGGATGTCCTGAGAATAATCCCTTATGATCTCAATATTGCTCGTCCTCAGCCAGTATGACCTGAGCTCAATGGCCTTATCAATAATATCGTTTATGGACTCAAGGCTCCTTGAAGGAGTCCTCTGTCTTGAAAAGGTCAAGAGGTTTTCAACGATCTTCTTGCATCTCTCTGCGCTGTGCATTATCTTTTCGAGGTCTCTCTTTATCTCCTCATCATTGATCCTCATGTTCAGTAACTCGGCATAGGCAAGTATCCCCGTAAGGGGGTTGTTTATCTCATGGGCAACCCCTGAGACAAGAAGGCCAAGGGAGGCAAGCTTGTCTGAATGGTAAAGCTGTTCCTTAAGCCTCTTCATCTCCGTCACATTTTTCATAATGTGGATAAAGAGCTGCTGGTTATCATATTCAATTGGGAAGACGCTTACCAGGAATGTCTGATCTCTTATGGTTATCTCTCCTGCCCTCGGAAGTTCGGGAAGCTTGCAGATCAGCCTTGACTCATGGATTCCAAAGAGGTCGTAGCACTTAACACCGATTATTTCCTTCGGATGCCTCTTAAAGGCCTCAGCCATTGCAATGTTTGTCCTGACTATCCGGTGTTCCACATCCGTCATAAACACATAATCGGTGATGCCATCAAATATAGCTATCCATTGCCTCTGGCTGTTCTTAATCAGGGCATCCATCTCTTTCTTTTCCCTTTCAAGCTCAAATCTTGCCACTGCCTTCTCAGACACATAGGGCATGTAATCAAAGTATCTTATACTCCTCGTAAGGGTGTCTGTCGCCCCCTCCCTGAGTGCCCTTGTAACTATATTTCGTCCCTGATCCCGAATAAGCATTATAACGGGTATATCGATATTGAGCTTCTTTAACCTTCTAAGAAACTTAAAACCATCCATATCAGGAAGGTATTGACTTACAAAGACAGCTCCAAATCCATCACGCTTTATAGCTTCAATGCCAGCTGTTGCTGTTGAGACAAAGGTAAGATCATAGCTGGGATCATGCCTCATAAAAGAGAGCCTTATAAGGTCATGGTCTATTATAGAATCATCTATTATCAGGACCCTTGCCATTCCGTTCAGCCTCGAATATGATCTCTACCCTTCTGTTTCTTGCCCTTCCCTCTGGTGTGACATTCGATTCAATGGGTCTCCATTCACCATAACCAGAGGCAGATAGCCTTGAAGGGTCAATCCTGTGGTCCTCAATTAGATACATGAGAACAGACATTGCCCTTGCCACGGATAATTCCCAGTTTGAAGGGTATCT
>JBBIPQ010000028.1:0-18708 GCA_037442785.1 Nitrospirota bacterium | reverse complement strand
ATAGAGAGAAAACTGCATCCAGTAATAGCAGAGAAGATAAAGTCCCTGAGACTCAAAGGGGTCGGTTTTATTCAGGAGGCTAAGAGGTTTTACCCAAAGGGTTCTTTGGCTTCCCATATAATCGGCACAGTCAATATCGACAACAAGGGGATTGAAGGAATCGAACTTCAATACGATAGGTTTATCAGGAGTAGCCCAGGGGGAAAGGTTTTATTCAAGAGGGATGCTACTGGAAAAAGATTGTCTGAGGGCATAGATATAGAGCAAAGAGGCAACAATATAATTCTTACAATCGATGAAGGACTTCAGGCAATTGTTGAGGCTGAGCTTAATAAGGCAATGTCTGAATGGAAGGCTAAGGCTGCTGTAGCTATAATAATGGACCCGTGGACAGGGGAGATCCTTGCCCTTGCCAACAGACCTACCTATGATCCGAATCTGCCAGGTAGAGGCAGTGATTCGGAAAGGAGAAACAGGGCGGTAACGGATATCTATGAGCCTGGGTCTACCTTCAAGATAATTGTGGGGACTGCTGCCCTTGAGGAGAAGATGGTGAAACTTGATACACTATTTGATTGCAGCATGGGTTATATCGAGATCGGAGGAAAGAAGATAAGGGATGCCCATAAACACGGGGTTCTTACCTTCAAGGAGGTGATTCAGAAGTCTTCGAATGTTGGTTCTACAATGATTGGTCTGAAGCTTGGAAAGGAAAGGATATATAAATATGCAAAGGCCTTTGGTTTTGGAGAAAAGACAGGCATAGACCTTCCAGGAGAGGTTTCAGGCTGGATAAGGTCACCTGATAGATGGTCAGGCACGTCCATTGGCGCAATCTCTATAGGTCAGGAGGTGGCTGTGACACCTCTTCAGGTCCTGAGGGCCTATTCAGCTATTGCGAATGGAGGTTTTCTTGTGACCCCTCATGTTGTATCCAAGGTCATTTCACCAGAAGGTGATACGGTATGGTCATTCCCCCCCTCCTTCAAAAGGGTTATATCCAGTGAAACTGCCATGGTCTTCAAGGATATATTGAAGACCGTTACAGAGGAGGGTGGCACAGCAACGGCAGCTTCTGTTGAGGGTAATGATGTAGCTGGAAAGACAGGGACCGCTCAGGTTATTGATCCTCTCACAGGCAGATATTCAAGGGATAAATACATAGCCTCCTTTGTCGGTTTTGTACCCGCTGACGATCCAAGGCTTTCCATGATTATTGTTATTTACGAACCCAAGGGTGCTCATTATGGAGGTGTTGTTGCAGCACCTGTTTTCAAGAGGATAGCTGAGTATGCCCTTTCATATCTAAATATACCTCGGGAGGATACCAATGAAAATATCCTTGTAGTTAGCAATTCTAGAAGCCGTGGATCTAAGGTTCCAACGGGAATGAGTTTTCATAAAGACTCGCTGGAAGTCTCTTTTGATAAAACGGTAGCTGTACGATGATATTGAGAGATATCATAAAGGACTGCCTGTATGAAGACATCTTTCCACCCAGGGATTTCCTTGAGGTGGATGTACACGGCATAGCCTATGATTCAAGAAGGGTGATTAGAGGTGGCATCTTTGTTGCGATTAAGGGAGACATCCATGATGGTAAGGATTTCGTAATAGATGCTATTAAAAAGGGGGCAAGTGGTATCGTCTTTGAAGGGGAATCCCTGGACATTCCCGATGAATTTACAAGACAAAGGGGGATCTTTTTAATAAGGGTCAGGGATGCAAGAACTGCCCTGGCATGTATCTCCCACAATTTTTTCGGAAGGCCATCAGAAAGATTGAATGTTATAGGTGTTACAGGTACAAACGGAAAGACAACAACTACTCATCTCATAAGGACAATCCTTGAGACATGGGGAAGGTCAACAGGCCTTATAGGGACTATCTCTTATTCATTCAGAGGACAGGAATACCCGGCGTTGCATACCACACCAGAGGCGGTAGAGTTCCAATCCCTTCTTAAAGATATGCTTGATAGTGGTTGTGATTATGCAGTCACAGAGGTATCCTCTCATTCCCTTAAGCAGAAAAGGGTAGATTTTACGAGATTCTCTGTGGCGGTATTTACCAACCTCACAAGGGACCACCTCGATTTTCATAAAACAATGGATGATTATTACCAATCAAAGAGGAGACTCTTTACAGAACTCCTCATCGAAAACGGCACAGCCGTAATAAACAGTGATGATGATTGGGGGAAAGAGCTGATCTCTGATCTATCCTCCCTGCGTCCTGATATCAGGATAATAACATATGGCCTGAACCCAGGGGCAAACATTAGCAGGAGATCTGTTTGGGGTGATGTAAGCCCTGTGAAGATGGAGACTTCACCGGAAGGGTCCCTATTGATATTTAGGGTATCAGATGGATATACCCATAAAAAAGAGATACATGTTTGCAGTCCCCTTATAGGAATCCCCAATATTTATAATATCCTCTCCGCATTATCCGTGGCTTTGGTCCTGAACATTCCAGAGGAAGTGATCAGGGAGGCCTTAGGAAAGGATACTATTGTGAAGGGAAGATTTGAGAAGATCGATGAAGGACAGGACTTCTTATGCATCATAGATTATGCCCATACACCTGATGCCCTTGAGAGGCTTATACTTACAGCAAGGGAGATTATCTCAAAACAGGGTACGATACCGGGGTCCCCAAAAGATCGCGGATTTTCCGGGGTAGAAAGTGGTCGGGTCATTACAGTGTTTGGCTGTGGTGGTAACAGGGACAGGGGTAAAAGACCAATAATGGGGAGGATAGCAACGGAATTGAGTGATCATGTGATAATCACCTCTGATAATCCGAGGGATGAGGATCCAGATGCTATAATATCAGATGTCATATCTGAAGTGGTTAAGGATAACTACGAGATTATACCTGACAGAGAAGATGCGATAAAGAGTGCTGTTATGATGGCTGTCAAAGGAGATATAGTCCTGATAGCAGGTAAGGGGCATGAGGATTATCAGGAGATAAAGGGGAAAAGGGAGAGATTCAGTGATCGTGATGTGTGCGTTAATGCATTGAGAGAGAGGTTTTCGATTTGCAGAGCCTGAAACTTGAAGAGATATTAAAGGCAACAGGGGGGAGGATCCTCTGTAAAAACAACCACGGAGAGGATTTCTCCGGTCTTTCAATAGATTCGAGGACCATAAGGGAAGGGGAGCTCTTTGTTGCCCTTAAGGGACAGAGGTTTGATGGTCACGATTTTCTCATGGATGCCCTTAAAAAGGGATCTGGTGCGATCGTGAGTATTCCACCACCTGTACCTGTTAAGGGTAAGACCATTATCCATGTTAAAAATACACTCAGGGCTCTTCAGGCAATAGCTAATTATAGAAGGAGAATGGTTAACATTCCTGTTATAGCTGTGACAGGGACCAATGGGAAGACAACGACAAAGGAACTTATTGCATCGATACTGGGCATCCGATTCAGGGTTTTGAAGAGTTCCGGGAACCTGAATAACCATATAGGTCTTCCATTGAACCTTGTAAATATAAGTGATGACTATGATTTTGCTGTTCTTGAGATGGGAGCGAGTATCAAGGGAGATATAAGGGACCTGTGCAGTATTGCTGAACCCAATTATGGGATTCTTACAAATATAGGCCAGGCCCATTTAGAGGGATTCGGAAGTATTGACGTTATAAGGGATACAAAGCTGGAGCTTTTCGATGCAGTCAGGGTTGTTGTAACCAATGGCGATGATAGATTTCTTATGGAAGGGATAGACAAAAGGATAAAACAGGGTCTGGATGGTGAAAAAAAGCTCGTTACATACGGGATTGACACAATCTCTGATGTAAGGGCAAGAAATATAGCCTTTGGTGAATGGGGATCTTCCTTTGATGTTTCTATTGCTGATAAAGGATATACGGATATAAATCTCAGGATCCCTGGTAGATGCAATATTTACAATGCCCTTGCAGCCATCGCGATCTGTAATCTCATAGGTGCATCTTCCGAGGATGTAAAAAAAGGGATAGAGTCCTTTGAAGGCGTTCCAATGAGGTTTGAGTTGAAGAAGGTAAAAGGGGTAACCGTATTGAGTGATCTTTACAATGCTAATCCAGCCTCAATGGAGCAGGCGATAAGGGAACTGGTTAGGTTGAAAAGATCAAGGGCAATCGCCATCCTTGGAGATATGCTGGAACTTGGCTCATATGCCATAGATGCCCATGAAAAGATCGCAAGATTAATAAAGAATCTTCCTGTTGATATCTTTGTGGGTGTTGGCCCTCTGATGTCAGGGGTTGCCAGGGAACTATCCGATAAGATAGAGACCTATGTCTATAATGATTCTGATGAGGCTATGGGCGTCATCTCAAGGATATGCAGAGAGGGCGACACCGTTCTTGTTAAGGGTTCCCGTGGGATGAGGATGGAGAAGATCCTTGAGGGGGAAAAGGATGCTTTATAACCTTCTTTATAGCCTTCACTCATACTTTTCGCCCCTTAATGTCTTCAGGTATATAACCTTTCGTACAGCCATGGCTATAATCACTGCTATGGCCATAAGCTTTATAATTGGCCCATGGCTTATTAGAAAACTTAAGGACTTTAGCGTCACACAGCAGATCAGGGATGACGGCCCTGAGACTCACCTTGGCAAATCAGGCACTCCAACAATGGGGGGTGTTATTATAATAATATCTATTCTTATCTCTGTTTTGCTATGGGCAGACCTTTCGAACATCTATATATGGGTGATGATCCTATCACTCCTTGGGTTTGGTCTCATAGGATTCAGTGATGATTATCTTAAGATCAAGAGAAGAAATCATAAGGGGCTCAGGGCCTGCTATAAATTCGGTTCTCAACTCCTCCTTGCCCTTATCATAGGCATTATACTCTATTTGAATCCAAAAGACCCTTATAATGATGTCCTGAGCATACCCTTTTTTAAAAGGTGGCTTTTTGACCTTGGGTGGTTTTATATCCCCTTTTCGATTGTGGTAATTGTTGGTTCATCTAATGCGGTAAACCTTACTGATGGGATAGATGGTCTTGCCATTGGACTTGTTGCGATTGCCGTCCTTGCGAATGGTGTACTTGTTTATATCTCAGGTCATAAGGGCCTTGCCCAGTACTTACAGGTCCTTTATCTTCCCGGGACAGGTGAGTTGACTGTATTCTGTGGAGCCATGCTCGGTGCATCCCTTGGTTTTCTATGGTATAACGCATACCCAGCCTCTGTATTTATGGGAGATGTTGGATCCTTGAGCCTTGGGGGAGCTCTCGGAACCCTTGCAGTCATCACAAAGCACGAGATCGTCCTTGCCATAGTGGGAGGGATATTCGTAATGGAGACCATCTCTGTGATACTTCAGGTCGCATCCTTTAAGATGACAGGCAGAAGGGTATTCAGGATGGCACCGATACATCACCATTTTGAGCTAAAGGGATGGCCTGAACCAAAGGTAATAGTTAGATTCTGGATAATAGGGATCATACTCGCACTTCTGAGCTTAACAACGTTAAAGGTGAGGTGAATATGAGATTATTTACGTACATCTATTTTAGTGCTATACTCCTTCTTTTATTAACAGGAAACTCTTTTGCCTCTGATGTAAAGGCAAAGGGAGTGGTCGTGATGGAGACCCAGACAGGCAGGATCCTTTACGGTAAAAACCCTAACCTGAAATTACCGCCGGCCAGTACAGTAAAGCTCATGACAGCCATGGTAGCCCTTGACAGAATTGACGTCAATAAGATTGTTACTGTTAGCGAGAGGGCAACAATGGTATCACCGATTAAGGCAAATTTCCATGAAGGCGAGCGGGTTTCGGTTAATACCTTGCTCAGGGCTGCCCTGATAAAATCTGCTAATGATGCAGCCTATGCCCTTTCCGAAGCGGTTGCTGGTTCTGAAGAAAGCTTCGTAGAGCTAATGAACCAGAAGGCAGCAGCCTTAGGAATGAACGACACGAGGTTTGTAAATTCTACTGGTCTTCCTGAGGAGGGGCAGTATATAACCGCCTATGATCTGGCAAGGATGCTCAGATATGCCCTTAGATATCCCTTCATAAGAGAAGTGATTAACACAAGGACTGACAGTATAATGACGGAAGAAGGCAGGAGTATCTTCTTAAAGAATAGCAACAAACTCCTCTGGGAGGATGAATCTATAGTGGGGGGTAAGACAGGGTATACGAGAGGGGCCAAGCACTGTTTTGTCTGTGCCAGTGAAAATGAGGGTGAGTCTGTTATTGTAGCGATTCTTGGTGCTCCGAGCAGGGAAGAACTCTGGAAGGCGTCCGAATACCTTATCTCAAAGGGTTTTAACATATTGAGGGGTATTGAAGAGCCAGGTATATTCTTTGATCGGGCAGATTATGAAGGGTATGTAAAGAAGGTAAGTTATAAGAGGAGTTATAAGGATTCAGAGGTCAGATCAAAGGAGAAGAAGACAAAGATAAAAAAGACAAAGAAGATGAAGAAAAAGAAGCTCTATGTTTCAAAGAAAAGATCAAAGACACCAATAGCTAAAAAGGGAGAAGACATTGGAGCTAAGGGATAAAAATGTGCTTATAATTGGCGCGGCCCGCAGTGGTGTAGGTGCTGCAAACCTTCTGGCAGAGATGGGCGCTGATGTGACCATTACTGATGGGAAGACCGAGGACAACCTTACCTTGCTTCACAAGCTCTCCCCCAGCGTAAAACGGGTGTTAGGAAGATATCCTGATATTGAGGGGACAGACCTTATAATAGTTAGCCCAGGGGTCCTTCAAAATATCGAACCATTGGGTGTTGCAAGGGAAAGGGGTATTGAGATCATAGGAGAACTCGAGCTGGCATATCGCTATGTTAAGGCGCAAAAGGATTCTTGCCTTTCCGGTGCTGAATTTCTCGCTATAACAGGAACCAATGGAAAGTCAACGACAACGACGCTTCTTGATCTTATGCTCAGAGAAGGGGGGTTCAATACTATTCTTGGTGGCAATATTGGTAATGCATTAACTGAGGAGATACAGAAAGCTATTAAGGATCAAGACCGGGGTTCCGAAAAAATCATAAATTACATTGTTACAGAGGTATCGAGTTTTCAGCTTGAATCAATTGATGCCTTTAGACCAAAGGTTGCAACCATCCTTAATATCTCTCCAGATCATCTGGACAGATATAGAACCATGAAGGATTATATAGATGCAAAGGCTGCTATATTCTCGAGACAGAAGAAGGATGATTTCCTTGTTCTGAATGCTGATGATGAAGATGTAATGAACCTTTATGATTCTCGATTAAGGCAGAGGAAGGATTCTCCAACAGTCTTTTTCTTCAGCCGCAATAGGGAGGTAAAAGGCCTCTATTACAGAGGCGGCAAGGTCTATTGCAATATCTCTGGCCATCAGGAACTGATAGATGCTGAAGATATAATGATTAAAGGCATGCATAATCTTGAAAATGCTATGGCTGCATCGGCTATGGCGATTCTTTCCGGGTGCGATCTGAATGCTGTCAGGAATGCCCTGAAGAGTTTCGGTGGGCTGGAACACCGGCTCGAGTTTGTCCGTGAATTGAATGGTGTGAGATTCATAAATGATTCAAAGGGGACGAATGTGGGAGCTGTTATTAAGTCCTTAGAGGGTTTTTCAGAGCCGGTCATCCTGATAGCTGGTGGCAGGGATAAGGCAGGGGATTTTTCCTTAATGAGATCCATTGTTAAGGAAAAGGTTAAATGTCTTATCCTGATAGGGGAGGCCAGGGAGAAGATCAGGGAAGCCCTGGGAGACCTTACGGAGACTATCTTAGCGTTTTCCCTTGAAGATGCTGTTGGGTTAGCAACACAGGTGGCAGTCAAGGGGGATGTTGTGCTGCTTTCTCCTGCGTGCGCAAGCTTTGATATGTTCAGGGATTTTGAGGACAGGGGAAGAAAATTCAAGGAAATTGTAAGGGGGATTCAGGCATGAGGGGCAAGGTTGACAATATTCTTCTGATGGTAACCCTTATCCTGCTTTTGATCGGGGCTGTTATGATCTATAGCTCCACCTCTGTTGTAACCCCTCTGGCAGCAAAAAAGAACATTACACCCTTTTATTACTTTAAGAGACATCTATTTACCATGATGGTAGGCCTCTTTTTTATGTTTCTGGCCTACAGGTTAGATCCTGAACTTCTTGGCAGGCTATCAATACCTTTGCTGATCTTTTCCTTTCTCCTTCTTCTTGCTGTCTTCATACCAAAGGTAGGGTTAACTGTTGGTGGGGCAAGGAGGTGGATAAGGTTATGGCCGTCAACCTTCCAGCCATCGGAACTCGTAAAACTCGCTATGGTCATATTCCTTGCAAGATATGTATCCATGCCATATTTCAGGAAGGATAGCTTTATCTCTTTCCTGATACCTGTTATTGTCATGGCAGTGTTTCAGGTGGTCTTTCTAATACAACCTGATTTTGGTGCTACCATAAATCTTGGCATCCTGACTATAACAATACTAATCCTTGCTGGAACCAGATTGAGATATGTGATGTCCCTGGCTGTCCTTGCAATACCGGTCGTGATCAAACTGGCAATGCAGCCTTACAGGCTAAAAAGGATACTTGCCTTCCTTGACCCATGGAGTGATCCCCAGGGATCAGGCTTTCAGTTGATTCAATCCCTTATAGCCCTTGGTAGCGGTGGTTTCACTGGCGTAGGCCTTGGGGATGGCAAACAAAAGTTGTCCTTTCTCCCGGAGATCCATACTGATTTTATATTTTCTTTGATCGGTGAAGAACTCGGATTTATAGGCACAGTGGTTGTTATATCCATGTTTATAATCATCTTTATAAGGGGTATTTCCATATCAGGCAGGGCATCCACAGGATTCGGTTACTATCTTTCTTATGGCCTGACCATAATGATAGTGCTTCAGGCCCTTATAAATTTTGCAGTTACTACAGGGGTTGTGCCAACAAAGGGCCTTCCACTCCCTTTCATAAGTTATGGGGGCTCTTCTCTCCTTGTTAATATGGTGGCAATCGGTATATTACTCAATATCTCGAGGGGAGAGGATTCTAAAAAGATGATAGAGGCAAGGGATGTCATTATCGAAAAGAAAAAGGCACTCCTTTCGGTCTATGGTAGGGGTGTAAGGGAACCCCAAAAATCAGAGAGGGGTAGCCCTGTTGTGGCGACCCATATAAGGCATTGATACTGGGATGAGGCAGGTTTACCATTATGAGGATAATAATTGCGGGCGGTGGCACTGGAGGACATGTCTTTCCAGGCATTGCGATAGCTGATGAGATCACTGGAAGGGATGAGTCAGCAGAGGTGATCTTTGTAGGAACAGAGAAAGGCATCGAAGGCGCGGTAGTGCCCCATGAGGGGTACAATATAAGGTTTTTGAGGGCTGAAGGGATGGTGGGTAGATCAATGATTAAAAAGATACGATCCCTGCTTAAGGTGGTCCTTTCTATCTATGATTCCTACAAGATTATACATGAATTCAGGCCTGATGCAGTCATAGGGGTTGGGGGCTATGCCTCCTTCGGAATGGTACTGACAAGTCGCCTCTTTTCTATCCCTACCCTTGTAACAGAACAGAATTCAATACCAGGTCTTGCAAACAGGATTCTTGGTCGGTTTGTTAATGCCGTATGTGTCACTTATCACGATAGTCTCTCCTTTTTCCCGAAGGAAAAGACCTATATAACGGGTAATCCGGTAAGACAGGTGATCATGAGGGGTGAGAGGGAAAAGGCCTATGACCTCTTCAGCCTTGACAGGGATAGATTCACCATACTCGTCTTTGGAGGAAGTGCTGGTGCCACAATGATAAACAGGGCAGTTTGTGACTCCTTTAATCATCTGACAGACCTGAGGAATCAGATACAGTTTCTTCATCAGACAGGGAGGTCTGATATTGAGTGGGTAAAGGAAACATACAGAAAATGGGGATTCAAGGGGACTGTTGCACCGTTTATATTTGAGATGGCTGAGGCCTATGCTGTTTCAGATCTTGTCATCTCAAGGGCAGGCGCTACTACATTGGCTGAGCTTACTGCTGTTGGAAGACCTGCTATCCTGATACCTTATCCCTTTGCAGCAGCAAGACATCAGGAGGAAAATGCAAGAAGACTCGTGGATATGGGAGCAGCCAGGATGATCATGGATAGTGATTTAAACGGAGAGGTTCTGTCAGAGGAGATAAAGGCCCTTTTCGGTAACCATGAATTGAGAATTAATATGGAAAAGGCTGCAAGGTCCCTTGGCAGGCCGGATGCGGCACGGCATATTGTAGATATAATGATGAGCCTTATCAAACAGGCTTTAATAAATAGAAAAGAGGTCAGGAATGTTTGAACATTTCAGGATAATACACTTTGTGGGAATAGGCGGTATCGGTATGAGTGGAATAGCCGAGGTCCTTCATAACCTTGGTTATGAGGTAACCGGTTCTGACATCAGGGAGTCAGAGACAACAAGGAGTCTACAGAATCTCGGCATTAAGGTGATGATAGGTCACAGACCTGAGAATATAGACAGTGCCCATGTGGTTGTCATATCCTCAGCTGTATCGGATGATAACCCAGAGGTGATTGAGGCGAGAAGGAAGGCAGTGCCGGTCATACCGAGGGCAGAGATGCTTGCTGAACTTGGAAGACTGAAATATGGCATACTCGTTGCTGGTGCCCATGGTAAGACTACCACCACTTCTCTTATAGCAACGGTTTTAGGCCACTCTGGATTGGATCCCACCATTGTAATAGGTGGGAGATTAAGGGCAACAGGGAGTAATGCTAGGCTTGGACAGGGCAATTTTATCGTTGCAGAGGCGGATGAAAGCGATGGTTCTTTTTTGAAATTATCGCCAACTATTGCGGTTGTAACCAATATAGACAGGGAACATATGGACTTCTTTAAGGACATGGATAATCTAAAGGAGGCCTTTGTTTCCTTCGTTAATAAGGTTCCCTTTTATGGCCTTTCGATACTCTGCACAGAGAATCAACATGTCAGGGAGATACTGCCCAGGATACACAGGAGATTTCTTACCTATGGGTTCTCAGAGGATGCGGAGGTTAGGGCTGTAAACATCAAGCAGGGAAACCTCTCAATCACCTTTGATGTCCTTTACAAAGGGGATGATATAGGACAATTCACGGTACCCATCCCGGGATTTCACAATGTCTTGAACTGCCTTGCCGCTATCTCTGTAGCAAAAGAGCTTCGCATAGGCACGGAGATGATAAGAGATGCATTGGCAGGATTCAGGGGTATTCAGAGGAGATTCGAGTTCAAGGGAGAGGTTAATGGTATAAAGGTATTCGATGACTATGGACATCATCCTGAGGAGATAAGAAATACCCTCAGGGCAGCGAGGGATTCCTTCAAGGACAGCAGGATCGTGGTAATATTTCAGCCCCACAGGTATTCAAGGACAAGGGATCTCTTTCATGATTTTTCTTTTGCCTTTGAAGAGGCCGATGTCCTTTATGTGCTTGACATATATGCTGCTGGAGAGAATCCCATTGAAGGGATACACTCGGAAAACCTCGTTAGGGAGATCAATCAGAGGACAGGTAAGAGGCTTGCCTCATACAGACCTGACAGGGAGAAGGTACTGGAGGAACTCAAACTGACCCTCAGGCAGGGGGATGTCCTTCTCACCTTGGGTGCTGGAGATGTCTGGAAGATCGGGGAAGATTTTTTGAGGAGGATGAAATAGATTGGCAACTGGCGATACTCAGAAAGCCAAAGGATTAACTGGTCCTTCTCTCGTTGAAGAGATAGGCCGATATTTCAAAGGTGATCTTATTGTCAAAGAGGATATGTCCTTACATACAACCCTCAGGATAGGCGGCCCAGCAGATATATTCGCAATTCCCAAGGATGTTCTATCCCTTAAATACCTCCTCATGTATCTCTCTGAAAAAGGCATACCTGTAACCATTATAGGTGGAGGGAGTAACATACTTATCTCTGATCATGGCATAGATGGGGTTGTGATCTCGAGTCAATCTTTAACGAGGGTTGAGATCATTGAGAGGGCTGATACCTTTTCAAGGCTATTCGTTGAGTCAGGCACTCCCTTACAATCCCTCCTTAACATATCAAAACAGGAGGGACTGAGTGGTCTTGAGGGACTTGTTGGTATTCCTGGTTCTCTTGGGGGTGCAGTAAAGGGGAATGCTGGTTCCTTTGGCATAGAGATAGGCGATGTTATTGAATCCATTGCGGTAATGGACCTCAAAGGAAACATATCAATAATAGAGAAGGAAGAGGCTAAGTTTGGATACAGGAGTTCAGGAATCCCTGAGGGTTTTGTATTGAGTGTCATAATAAGACTTAAAAGGGACGACCCTCAGGAGGTCTCAAAGAGGATGAGTATCCATCTTGAGGAGAAGAGGGAGAGGCAACCCATTTCCCTCTGGTCAGCCGGTTGCGTCTTCAAGAATCCTGAGGGAGTGAGTGCGGGAAGGCTTATTGATGAGGCTGGCTGTAAAGGTATGAGAAGGGGAGATATAGAGGTCAACGAGAAACATGCCAATTTCTTTATAAATAAGGGAAGAGGAAATGCCTCAGACTTTATCGCCCTTATGGATGAGGTTAAAGCAAGGGTTTTTACATCCTTTGGCATAGAACTGGAACCAGAGATAAGGATCCTTGGAAAGGGATGCTAACGGGGAAAAAGATAGGCGTTCTAATGGGTGGGGATTCCCCTGAAAGGGAGGTCTCCCTCAGGAGTGGTATGGCTATTTACAGGGCACTGGAGAGAAGGGGATACAATGCTATTGCTATTGATGTAGGCCGTGATATATGTAATGTCCTTATGAAGGAAGGGGTGGAGATTGCCTTTCTTGCTCTACATGGCGGATATGGGGAGGATGGGTCCATTCAGGGACTCCTTGAGGTAATGGGAATCCCCTATACAGGTTCTGGAGTCCTAGCCTCTGCCCTATCAATGGATAAGGAGGCCTCGAAAAAGGTATTCCTTTATCACAGGATAAAGGTTCCACCATTTGTTGTCTTCTCAAAGGAAGAGATCATTGGCCGTCAAATATATCGAGACTTATGCCCATTTGAGTTACCCTGGGTCATTAAACCATCGAAAGAGGGTTCAAGCATTGGTGTGAGCATTGTGAGGGATGAAAGGGAGATCACTGCCGCACTGGATTCTGCCTTTAAATTCGGTAAAAGGATAATAATCGAAAGGTATATCAAGGGTAGAGAGATACAGGTTGGGATACTGAACAATCGTATACTTGGATCCATCGAGGTGAGGCCTAAAAAGGAGTTTTACAGTTATGAGGCCAAGTACACCCCTGGTCTGACAGAGTATATATCACCTCCTGATCTGTCTCCTGATGATCTGAGGAGGGTTGAAGAGATCGGCCTAAGTGCCCATGTTGTCCTCGGATGTAGGGGTGCAACAAGGGTTGACACAATAATTAGCGAGGAAGGAGATGTTTATGTCCTTGAGGTCAATACCATACCAGGTATGACCGAGACAAGCCTGCTTCCCAAGATTGCAAGACAGTCTAACCTTGAATTTGATGCCCTGATAGAGGAGATATTGAGGGATGTGGTCGAGGGTTAAGAATCGCCAGAAAAAGACAAAGGTTTTCTGGGAGACTTTTAGAGGCAAAATCCTTGTATCATCCCTTGCCCTGTCCCTCTTAATACTCATTGGATTCAGCATGAAATGGCTTGGGAAAGATATTCTACCCATTAGAAAGGTGGTTTTTATAGGGAATAAGCATTTATCTGAGATTGAACTCAGGAACCTATCAGGATTTTCAGGCAAGACCCGTGGGAGTCTTGATATATCAAACATCTCAGTGGGGTCTATAAAGGCGAACCTCATGAAATCTCCCTGGATCAGGAATGTAAGCATAAGAAGGGAACTCCCTGATGTCCTCAAAATCAGGGTGTATGAGACTGAACCATTAGCAATCCTTGAGATGAGGGGAAGGCCATTCTTGATTGACAGTTCAGGAAGATTGCTTGAGGAGTTGCGGGGGGTGACTGTTCCGTTTCTTCCTGTAATACTCTCTGATCCATTCAAAAACAGGGAGTCCTTTACTGAGGCCATTAAACTTGCAATGGTATTAAAGGAAAGGAATGTAGCAAAGGAGAGAGGTAGAGTAGAGATCATAGCCAACAGGGATAAAGAAAGCATCTCTGTGGTTATTGATGGTCTGGTTATAAAGGTTGGTTACGGGGAATACGGCAAAAAGTTTGAGAGGCTTTTTGAACTTGAGGATGAGATAAGGAGGAGGGCAATGGCAGTTGAGTACATTGACCTCAGGTTTTCAGATAATGTCATTGTCAAGCCTGTTAAGGAGATTGTCAGGTAATGTTTCGTAATAAAGATAACATGGTTAGATCCGTTAGGAAGACCTGCCCTGACCTGGTTGTTGGATTGGATGTCGGAACCACAAAGATCTGCACTATTGTTAGTGCAAATACACATGAGGGCATGAATATTTTTGCAGTAGGTTCGTCAGTGTCAAAGGGGCTGAAGAAGGGGATCGTGGTGGATATAGAGGAAGCTACGAAGTCTATTATTGCATCAATCAGGGATGCAGAGGAAGGTATCCGGAAAATTCGAGGATTTTCCGGATACCCCGCCCAGGATAGGGAAAGGATCAGGATAGATTCTGTGTATGTTGGTATTGCTGGTGGCCATATAAAGAGTTTTAATGGCTATGGAGTTATCGGGATAAGGGAGAGGAAGATTTCAGAAAAGGACATCGAGAGATTGATGGATACGGCGAGTGCTTCCTATGTCCCTGTTGATAGAGAGGTCCTTCAGATTATACCATCAGGCTTCAGTATTGACGGCAGTAACGGGATTACTGATCCATCAGGTAAGAAGGGGAAAGTACTTGAGGCCCGAGTCCATATAGTTACAGGGGCTATAGCTCCTGTGCAAAACCTTATCAGGTGTTGCGAGGCTGCTGGTGTTAGGGTTGCAGACATAATACTTGAACCAGTAGCCTCTGCAGAGGCAGTTCTTTCCAGCAGGGAAATGGAGATAGGGGCATTGATGATTGATCTGGGAGGCGGGACCACTGACATTGCCCTCTTTAAGGACGGGCAACTCAGGCATACCGCTTCCATTGCTGTAGGAGGTAATCATATAACCAATGATATAGCAACAGGCCTTAACTTAAGTATAGAAGAGGCCGAGATGGTCAAGAAGGCTTATGGCTTAATCGGCCCTGATCAAATATTATCAGAGATAGTTTATCTAAGATGTGAAGAACTTTTTTCTCTCATAAAAAAGGAGGTTGCAGCCTTTTCAGGTTACAAGAATAAGGAGACCCTTCCGCATTACATAAAAAGTGTAGTACTCACAGGTGGCACTTCGCTTCTTAAGGGGATAGATCGTGTTGCAGGGGAGATATTCGGACGGCCAACAAGGATAGGCATCCCAGGAGGTGTGCTCGAAGATGATCTTAAAAATCCGATATATTCCACAGGCATCGGCCTAGTCAGGTTTGGCTGGAGATTAAGGGATGCCAGAACAAGACCGATCAGAATCGGAGGTCACCACCTCAAGGTTTCCAGTGAGTCAGAGAGATTATGTTCGAGCAAATCAAAAGATTTAACGGAAGCCAGCTCTGTTAGAAACTCGTCAAGGGCTGTTTGGGCGCACCCTATGGTCTTTGATCGTATGAAGGAGTGGGTTAAAGGGTTTCTTAAATAACATTAATCTCTAAAAGGAGGATAAGACATGTTTGAGATTGAGGATGTAAAAGGGGATGTTGCAAAGATCAAGGTTGTTGGGATTGGTGGTGCTGGCGGTAATGCTATTAACAATATGATAGCCTCAAATCTTCAGGGAGTGGATTTCATTGCCATCAACACAGATACCCAGGTTCTTTCTATGTCACTTGCACCAGTTAAGATACAGATAGGTGCATCAATAACAAAGGGGCTCGGAGCCGGTTCTAACCCTGAAATAGGAAGACAGTCTGCTATTGAGGACAGTTCGATTATTGCGGAATCCCTTCAAGGGTCTGACATGGTTTTTATCACAGCTGGTATGGGTGGTGGGACAGGTACAGGTGCTGCCCCTGTTGTTGCCAGTATAGCTAAGGAACTTGGTGCCCTGACAGTAGCAATAGTAACAAAGCCCTTTTTTTATGAAGCAAGGGTCAGGGCCCTCAATGCAGAGGCTGGTATAAAGGAATTAAAGAATAATGTGGATACACTTATCGTCATCCCCAATGACAAGATAGTTCAGGTTGTTGATAAAAGAACCCCTCTTCTTAAGGGATTTGCCATTGCTAATGATGTATTGAAGCAAGCGATTCAGGGCATTTCAGACATAATCCTTGTGCCAGGCCTTATAAATGTTGACTTCGCCGATGTCAAGACCATAATGCAGAATACAGGAAGGGCTGTAATGGGCATAGGCACTGGAAAGGGAGAAGGTGGGGCTCTGGAGGCAGCAAAAAAGGCCATTTCAAATCCATTACTTGAGGACTCATCTATTGAGGGTGCCAAAGGTATCTTGATAAATATAACCGGTGGCATCGATCTTTCCCTCATCGATGTTCAGGATGCTGCATCAATAATCTATGACTCAGCCCATGAAGGTGCAAACATCATATTTGGTGCTGTCATCAACCCTGACATAGAGGATGAGGTCAGGATTACAGTAATTGCAACAGGCTTTGAGGAGAAGAAGGAGAAGATGGAACTGCCAAAGGTCAAGAACTGGTCACCAATGAGAGAGACAGTGTTAAGAGGCTCTGAAAAGGTGCTTTCAAAGGCTCTTGTAAGGGATGTAACCGAGAGGCCTTATTCTAATGTTTCAGCACTTCAGACTTCCAGCGAGTCAAAAGATTTGCTGGAACCGAGTCATAAAGACTCGTTGGAGGCACCTGTTGAGATAATCGATTATGAAAATCCTCTTGATGTCCCTACCTTTCTAAGAAAGGTATCTCAGGCTACCCCAAAAAATCTTTGATTTTTTGGGGACCCCAGTCCTGATGCTTGATTCCCCCCAACAATGGGCCTCCTACCCCCAGGGAGGCCCTCCTTCCCTCATCAGACAGAGCGCGGAAGATGGAAGACAGACAAAGAGAAAATCAGAGGACAGAAGTTTGTGTTCCGTGTTTCGTGATCCGATGTCCGTGATCCGTGAACCGTTCGTAATGGACTAGTGACAACGGGAAACGGACAACGGAACACGGAGTCAAGGTCTGTCTTCTGATGGCCTGTTCTGATATAATATAGTGAAAGGAGGAGAGAGATGAAAGGAAGATTTATATTGCTCTTTGTTGCTTTTTTTGTCCTTAGTGCCTGTGGTGGTAAGAAGGAGGTAAAACAGGTATCCATGGAATCAAGGATTGCGAGGGATGCAATCGGGATCATAGAATCCATTAAGGAATCTTATATAAAAAAGGACCTTTCTTCGATCTCTGAAAGGGCAACTAAGGAAGGATACAGAGACATAATGGATTCAATAAAACACTTCGATTCTGTTGAACTGACCTTTACACCGAGATATGTAGAGATTGAGCAGACAAAGGTCTACCTGAACATCGCATGGAAAGGGACCTGGCTTGTTGGTAATGAGACATTCAGAGAACGAGGAATGGCTGTCTTCCTTTTAGAAGGCAATCCTTTAAGGTTGAGTAAGATATTACGGGGCAACCCCTTTAAATATCCCGAGAGATAAACTGATCCTCGACTCTTAATTTCATTGTTTTTGTCTCAATGACAGGTGCTACAGGAACTGCTGCTACAGGAACCACATCCTGAGTTGCCTCCACCCTTAATTTCCACACCTCTCATGCCGAAGGTCGAAAACTTCTTTTTAACAGATTGGGAATTACATTTTGGACATCTTACGGGAGTGCTCCCAAATACGAGTTTCTCGAAGTCCTCACCGCAATCATTACATCTGTATTCAAATATAGGCATATTACCTCCTTGGTACCTTTTCCCAGTCTTTCAGAAATCTCTCTATCCCTATATCAGTGAGGGGATGCTTGATTAACTGCTGTATGACTGAATAGGGTATAGTGGCAACATGAGCCCCAATCTTTGCTGCCTCAACAACATGCAATGGATTCCTGATGCTGGCAACTATGATCTCTGTCTTGAACATGTAATTATCATATATCTCAAGGATCTCTGATACGATGTTCATGCCCGTATGACTGATGTCATCCATCCTTCCCACAAAGGGACTCACATAGGTGGCTCCTGCCTTTGCGGCTAACAAGGCCTGACTCGGTGAGAAGACAAGGGTAACATTGGTCTTTATCCCTTCAGCAGAGAGTCTTTTTACTGCCCGTAGCCCCTCCTCTGTCATGGGGATCTTGACAACTATATTTGGATGTATCCGTGACAATTCCTCTGCCTCCCTGACCATCTCTTCAGCCTTAAGGCTTACAGCCTCTGCACTTACAGGGCCGTCAACGATCTCGCAGATCTCTTTCAAAAGCTCAAGGGGATCTCTATTTTCCTTTGATATAAGGGAAGGATTGGTTGTTACACCATCAATCACACCAACATCCCAGGCCTTCCTGATCTCTGAGACATTAGCAGTATCAATAAAAAACTTCATAGGACCTCCTAAGGAATAATCATAAACTAATTATAACCAAATTTATGCTATAAATTAAATATATGTTTTATCCAGGTAGTGTCAAGATTTATGTGTAAATTCTTTTAAGGGTTTTTTACTCCATTGTTCATTAAGGTGATTAATCACAGCATAGACGATCCTTTCGATACTCTGATCATTATTGA
>JBBIPQ010000027.1:0-18756 GCA_037442785.1 Nitrospirota bacterium | reverse complement strand
CTTTTATAGTCTTTTATGTGCATCTTTATTTCCGAGAATATCCCTGTGAGCGAAGACAGCCTTTCTTTGATTTTTGAATGGCACTGCATACAGGCAATATCATTGAGATGAGAGGAGTACTGTCTTGAAAGGAATTCCATATTTTCATCAAATGCCTCGATATAATTTACAAGGTCATCGATATTTCTTGTGTATCCGGCCTGATGTCTGTAAAGTTCAGCCTGTGCCCCTTTCATCTGGAAGAGCATTTCATTGTATTTGCCGATTATGATGTCCTGTTCGTTTATGAGTCGCTGATTTGCGACTATATTGTCGAGGTTTTTTACAACCACCATGGCGCTGATGACGAATATTAACATGGCAAGTCCAAGACCCTGTATTAATTTCCTTTTCATCGTGAGTCCCTGAACTGGTATGTCCTGATATTTATGCCAATATCCTTTGCCATCTCTCTTAATTCATCGAATTCCGAATCCAAGGTCTCTATAAATCTCTCAGCATTTAATGCGGCAAGGGCAGTTTTACCGTTACTCGTATTATGCATTGTAAGCAGGTTTTTTTTCAGTGATGACTTTATGTTGTTTTTTAAATCACCCCTGACACATAGACTGTTTGAAGGCACACTAATGGATTCAGCAAGGACAACAATCTCATCCCTGATTGCAGGATTTTCAGAGAGGAGTTTTTTGAATATCAGGTCCTTTGCTGCGCCGATATCTGCCTGACCTTTAAATACAGCGAGGATTGCTGCATCATGACTTCCTGAAAAGATAATTCTCCTGAAATAGTTCTCGAAATTGTCAACACCGTGTCTCTTGAGATACCATCTCGGGAATATGTAACCTGCTGTTGTTACCTCGTGGACAAGGGATATCCTTTTCCCCTTCCATGTCCGTATATCTCTGTTCAGACCGCTGTCTTTTCCTGTAAATATGATGCCTTTGTAATTTGAGTTGCCGCCGATCTCCACAGGTCGGGCTATAGGCTCGATATCGGCCCTTGCCCTTGTAAGCACATAATTAAAGCTTCCAAAGAATGCAGCATCAATATTTTTGTTCTTTATCTCATCATAAATGGAGCCGTAGCTGTCAAGGAGCTTTATCTTTACATTCACATTGAGGGTATTGGATAGATATTCTGCAAGGGGTTTGTATCTTTTCTTCTGTTCAAATACATTCTGCTCGGGAAGTATTGCGATGGTGATGGTATTTTCCCTTATCTTTTGCGGCTTGACCTTATCAATCTCAGGAGATGTATTGCTGCATGAAACTAACAACAGAAGAAAGATGGCTATCGACCTTACCGACCTCATTTTATTATTATATCAAAACATATCTGTCCAAAATAATTGGTCTAAAGCCATATGCCTTGATTAGATTGCTTATCATATTATCATAAATCTATTTTGGATAGATGTGAATCTTTCCATAATTTAACTCTCTCGCTCTGTCGCACTATCGCACCATGTTAGCCCTTACGTAAGGGATGTCCGTTGGGACGAACTTCTACCCTTTGTAACCTATTGTTTTCAAAGAACAATTTTGGTTTTTTGCAAACCTCCCCCCTCATCAGAGGTTTTTAACAATTTACTAACATAGGTTCGCATGCCTTCATAATCCTGAAATATTTCTGAAACATTTCCTTGCTTATCTTTATACCACAAAGGCATAAAAGTAGTGAATTAGACGCAAGTGAATTAGTGAATTAGGAAATACATATAAAAACTAACTCACTAACTCACTTCGCGCCGTCAGGCGTATGGTCCTTTTTGTCAATTCTACCGCACGGGAGACTTCTAACGGATTCCCCGTGAACCCCCTGAGGAAATAATACCTTTTCGAAGAGATTATTTTTGAGGAATGCCGCATATTTGACAAATCAAAACTCAATCTATTAAGATTTTTAGCTATGAACTTCCAGAGTCTCATCCTTAAACTCCAGGATTTCTGGGCACGGAATGGCTGTGTCTTGCTTCAGCCCTATGACATGGAGGTTGGGGCTGGAACATTTCATCCAGCCACATTCTTTAAGGTCCTGGGGCCTGAACCCTGGAGGGTCGCCTATGTAGAGCCATCAAGAAGACCGACCGATGGCAGATATGGAGAGAACCCAAACAGACTACAGCACTATTACCAATATCAGGTGATATTGAAACCATCACCTCTGGATAGTCAGGATATCTATCTTGAGAGCCTTTCTTACATAGGCATTGATCCCCTGAGACATGACATAAGGTTTGTTGAGGATGACTGGGAATCCCCAACCCTTGGTGCCTGGGGGCTCGGATGGGAGGTCTGGCTTGATGGTATGGAGATTACGCAATTTACATACTTCCAGCAAGTGGGTGGTATTGATCTGAAACCCGTCTCTGTCGAGATAACCTATGGCCTGGAGAGGCTGGCTATGTATCTACAGGGTGTTGATAGCGTCTTTGACCTTGAATGGGGAAATGGGATAACCTATGGAGACATCCATCACAAGGAAGAGGTTGAGTTCTCTAAATATAACTTTGATCTTGCCAATATAGAGTTGCTTGCAGAACAGTTTGAATCCTTTGAGGCTGAGGCAAAGAGGCTCTGTAGCCTTGGTCTTGTCTTGCCCGCCTATGAGTTCTGCCTCAAGTGCTCCCATACCTTTAATTTACTTGATGCAAGGGGTGCATTCAGCGTCACAGAAAGGACAGGTTATATCGCCAGGGTAAGGAATCTGGCAAAGCTCTGCGCTGAGGCATATCTCAGACAGAGAGAGGAGATGGGATTCCCTCTCTTAGAGAAAAAAGGGGTTACCATTGAATAATCTACTGCTTGAGATAGGGACAGAGGAGATACCCGCAAGGTTTTTAACGGATGCAATAGGGCAACTAAGGGAAAGGGCAGAAGAAATCCTGAATAATCATTACATAGAATTCTCCGATGTCAGGTCTTATGCCACTCCAAGAAGGCTTGCCCTTATCGTCAAAGGACTTTCGCCCTTTCAAAAGGATACAGTAAAGGAGATAACTGGCCCTCCTGTTAAGGCAGCCTTTGACAGCGATGGTAAACCCACCAGGGCTGCGATTGGATTTGCCAGCTCTCAGGGAGTTGAAGTCTCTGAACTGAAGGTCAAAAAGACGGAAAGGGGCGAGTATGTATTCGTTGAGATTAAACAGAAGGGAGTGGAGACGGTTACCTTATTGCCTGATCTGCTTAAGAGACTAATACTCTCGTTACATTTTCCAAAGTCAATGAGATGGGGCAATAGTAATCTGAGATTTGTAAGACCGATTCACTGGATACTCGCCCTTTACGGAAATGAGATCATCCCCTTTGAGATTGACGGTATTAAGAGCGATAATATCACAAAGGGACACAGGTTTCTCTCCCCAGCATCATTCGTTATCAGGGAGATAAACTCTTATATAAATCTGCTTGAGAATAACTATGTTATAGTTGATCAGGATGAGAGAAGGAGAATCATTAAAGAAGGTCTGTCCAGGCTTGCCGCCTCTGTTACTGGCCATGTTATAGAGGACGAAGAATTGATTGAGACCGTAACTCACCTTGTGGAGTATCCAGTACCTGTCCTCTGTCAATTTCAGGATGAATATCTGAGGTTACCCAGAGAACTTCTGATAACGGTCATGAAAGACCATCAAAAGTACTTTGCCATCGAAGATGAAGAAGGAAGATTAAAGAATCATTTAATAGTCGTCAGCAACACAAAAGAGGCAAACTCTGATGTCATAAGGAAGGGTGCAGAGCGGGTAATTAAGGCAAGGTTTGAGGATGCTGTATTCTATTATGAGGAAGACCTGAAGAGCCCTCTCTCCTCTCACATTGAGGCCTTAAAAAGGGTTATCTTCCATGAAAGACTTGGTTCACTCTATGATAAGACCGAAAGGGTATCAAAGGTGGCATTAAGATTATCAGAGATGCTGATACCAGAAAAAAGAGCCCTGATAGAAAGGGCTGCCTGGCTTTCAAAGACAGACCTGTTAACAGGGGTTGTAAGGGAGTTTCCTGAACTTCAGGGGCTAATGGGCAAGTACTATGCCATTAAGGATAATGAGGACTCTGAAGTCTCAGAGGCACTTCTGGAGCAGTATCTTCCAGCCCATTCAGGAGACAGATTACCATCAACAGAGACAGGATCGATCCTTTCTATTGCTGACAGGATTGATAATATTGTATCCTTCTTTGATTTAGGCCTTGCCCCAACTGGTTCTGAAGACCCCTTTGCATTAAGAAGACAGGCCCTTGGCATAATTGCGATCCTTATCGAGAAGGGTTATCGAATAACCCTCAGAGAGATTGTTACGATGGCTTCAGAGGCGCTCTGTTTGGATGAAGAAAAAAGGGATAGGCTCACTCAGGATGTTCTGAACTTCTTTGAACAGAGGATCGGTCCACTGCTTGAATCAAAGGGTATAGAGTACGATGTCATAGATTCGGTCATCCCTATTGCAAGGGATGTCCCTCTCTCTGAGATAATAAAGAGGATCGAGGCGATAAGGGCATTTAAAGGGGCAGAGGCCTATAAGAGATTCCTCCTTTCTGTCAAGCGCATAAGGAACATAATACCGGATATAGAAATTCCTCCTCTAATGGAAGACCTCCTTATAGAGCCATCTGAAAAGGTCTTATACACTGATCTGATGAATATAAAACCCCTTGTGAAAAGCCTTATGCGACAGGAGAAGTTCTTCGCCACCCTGGAACTCCTATCAACGATGACCGAATCCATAGATCGCTTCTTTGAATCTGTCCTTGTAATGGATAAAAGAGACAAGATAAGGCTTAACAGGCTTTCCCTCCTGAAGGATATATGGGCTACGGTCTCCTCAGTGGCAGACATGAGTAGACTCAGTTAGCTTCGCCCTATTGGTCAGACCTGGCAAGGGGATGTGCCCTGTCATAAACATCAACAAGATGAGTAATATCAAGATGGGTATATTTCTGGGTTGTCGAGAGAGAGGAATGGCCAAGCAGCTCCTGAATCGTCCTGAGGTCAGCACCTGCCTGGAGGAGATGGGTCGCAAAGGTGTGTCTGAGTGTATGAGGACCGATCCTGCCATCGAGTAGGACCATCCTGGCATATTTAACAACAAGGCGTCGAATGCTCCTCTCCGTCAACCTCGAACCCCTTCTGTTAAGGAAAAGGGCAGCATCCCTCTTTTTTAGAAGCATCCTTTCAATTAGGTATGACCTTATAGCGTCTATTGCCTTTGCTCCTATGGGAACTATCCTCTCCTTTTTTCCTTTTCCCTTCACTTTAACAAGCCCATCCCTGAGATTTATGTCTCCCATATCGAGACCACTCAGTTCACTTACCCTTATACCGCTTGAATAGAGGAGCTCGAGGATGGCCCTGTCCCTTGCGACCATAAAACCTATGCCCTCAGGCTTTTCGATAAGATTAAAGACGTCATCAACCGTAAGAAACTTTGGAAGCGTCTTTGGTTTCCTTGGTGTATTGATGACCTTTGCTGGATTGCTCTTTACATAACCCTCCCTGTGAAGAAATCTGAAGAAGGACCTAACTGCAGCAAGCCTCCTGCCAGCCGTTGTCTTGCTGAGGCCTGAACTGATCTGCTGAGCGATAAAGCCTCTCACTTCAACAGGGTCTATCTTTTCAGGAGAGGTATTGACAAACTCAGAAAATATCTCAAGGTCCTTTTGGTAGGCCCTCAATGTATGTGGGGACAAGCCTTTTTCCACTTGAAGGTATCTGATAAATTTATCTATGTAATCCTTCATACCCAAGATATTCTTCCCATTTGTTAAGGGCCCTTTCAATAATGATAGTCCTTTTTCGATCACCCTTAATCCCCCTGACATCAACGGGGGGTAACAAGCCAAAATTTATATTACTCGGCTGGAAGTTCTTTCTGGGGGTTGTTATGTACCTTATGAGAGAGCCATGGGCGGTCTCAGGAGGTACAGGGATAACCCTCTCACCCTTTATCCTTCTTGCGGCATTGATCCCGGCGATGAGTCCCATCGCTGTTGATTCCATATAACCCTCAACGCCTGTTATCTGACCAGCTATATAGATGTTGTCACTGTTCTTAAGAGAGAGATCAGGATTAAGCAGAAGTGGTGAATTTATAAATGTATTCCGATGGATGCTACCATAACGAAGGAATTCTGCCTTTTCGAGTCCTGGTATCATCCTGAACACCCTCTTCTGTTCAGGCCATTTCAGACGGGTCTGAAAACCAACGATATTATAGGATGTCCTTTCTATGTTTTCAGGTCTTAACTGAACAACTGCGTAAGGTTCCTTTCCATTCCTTGGATCAGGCAAACCAACAGGTTTCATTGGACCAAAACGAAGTGTATCCCTTCCCCGCAGGGCCATAACCTCAACAGGCATGCATCCTTCAAAGACCCTTTCATCCTCAAATTCTCTGGCCAAGACCCTGTCAGCCTCAAGCAATGCATCAACAAAGGCATTATACTCTTTTTCATTCATCGGGCAGTTCACATAGTCATCTCCTCCCTTTCCATAGCGTGATCCAAAATAGACCTTTTCATAATCAATGCTTTCCGCATCGATTATGGGAGAGATAGCGTCGTAGAAGTACAGATATTCATTCCCTGTAAGGCGAGAAAGACTCAAGGCCATGGCCTGTGATGTGAGAGGACCTGTAGCAATAATCGTCACTGACCGAGGGATATCCTTAACCTCTTCCCTGATAACCTCTATCAAGGGATGATTGAGAATCCTTTCCGTTATAAACTCAGCAAATAGTCTTCTGTCCACTGCAAAGGCCTTTCCAGCCGGCACCCTGAATGACTCAGCAGCCATCATTATAAGTGACCCCGCCCTTCTTAACTCCTCCTTAAGAAGTCCAGAGGCATTCAATATATCCGATGAGCCAAGGGAATTAGAACAAACAAGCTCACCGAGCAGACCAGTCTTATGGGCCTCTGTATATCGCAATGGCCTCATCTCATAGAGGATTACAGGAACCCCTCTTTCAGCAGCCTGGTAGGCCGCCTCAGTTCCAGAAAGCCCGCCACCTATAACAATAAGTTCCTTCATAATCGATATTTATTCACATCTGTCCAAGATAAATTTTAAATGGGCATAAGACCGAAAAAACACAAAAGGCGACACCTTTTAGTCAATAGTCGACAGTCCATGGTCAATGGAATATGGACTATTCAGCATCTTTCTACCTTTAAATAAATCCTGTCGCTTTTTTTGTGTTTTTGGGGTCTTATGCCCATTTAAATAACCTCTGTCACTTTATTTTGGACAGCAGTGATATTTATTGTATCCTTAATCAGAGATATATTCAACATGGAGCGGAAGCGCTGAAGAGCAGCAGTTACACTATTGAAAAATTTATCTCCATATATCTCTTCCGATCTTCCGCAAACCACATCCTTGTAGTATAATAGGACATGATCAAGAACACCTTCTGCATCCTGAATGGTATCGGAGAAAGGCTTGAAAGGAGGCTCTGGAGACAGGGCATCCTTACATGGGGAGACTTCATAGAAAGGGATACAATCGATCCCATAAGCCCTGAGAAAAAGGCCTTATTTGACTCAACTCTAAGAGATGCCTCAACAGAACTGGAAAGAAGGAATCCCCTATATTTTGCTAAACACATAAAAAGGAGGGAGCACTGGAGACTCTATGATGTCTTCAAAGGAGATGCCTTATGTCTTGACATAGAGACGAATGGCTTCCTGCCTGACAGAGGTGGGTATGTTACCCTTATAGGCCTTTATGACGGTTATGACTGGCGCTATCTCATGGCTGGCGAGAATCTCACAGCAGAAAACCTCAAGAGGGAACTCTCTGGATATAAATATCTCATAACTTATTACGGCTCATCCTTTGATATACCCTTTCTCCAGAGGATGTTTCCTGATGTAAGGTTCGAGATACCCCATTTTGACCTCTGTTTTGCTGCAAGAAAACTTGGTTTTAAGGGTGGCCTTAAGAGATTAGAGTCTGAACTTGGTATAGTAAGGGATTTATCCGTTCAGGGAATGGATGGTTATGATGCTGTCAGGTTGTGGGAGTTTTCGAGAAGGGGTAGCAAAGAGGCCCTTGATCTACTTATCACATACAATAGAGAGGATACTATCAATCTCTTTGAGATTGCAGAATCTCTTTATTCGATGCTCAGGGAATCAACAGGCATAGAGGAGTTTGTCAATGGAAATTCTTAAGAGGTTCCTGACCTATCTGTCAGTTGAGAAAGGTCTTGCATCAAATACAGTCCTCTCATATCAGAGAGACCTTAAGGCCTTTGAGGGCTTCCTTAAGTTGCGTTCAAAGGACCTGAGCAATTTCTCAAGGTCTGAAATTATTGAATTCATCCAGCATTTAAGGGAAGATCATTCGATACCCAGTATTTGCAGATTCATATCATCCATCAGGGGATTATGCAGATTCCTGATCCTTGAGAAGACCATATCTGAGGACCCTTCAGAAAACTTAGAAACCCCAAAGAGATGGGAGAGGGTTCCAAAGGCTCTCAGCCATAATGAGATCAGGAAGGTGATGGAGATTACCTCATCTAATGATAAAAGAAGCGAAAAGGCTATTGCCATGAATTTCAGAAACTCTGTCATGGTTGAGCTTCTCTATTCATCAGGACTCAGGGTCAGTGAGTTGATAAACCTTAAGATCCAGGACATAAATATAGAAGCTGGCTTTATAAGGATCATTGGCAAGGGCTCAAAGGAAAGGGTAGTGCCTGTCAGCAGAAGGACTGTGGAGAGGATTAAGGAATACATCAGGTCTTATAGAAATCAATTGCTTGGCAAAAGACTTACCGATTATCTCTTTACTACATCAAGGGGAAAGGCCATGACAAGACAGCGATTCTGGCAGGCCCTTAAGGTTTATGGAAGACAGATCGGCCTTGATATCTCTCCTCATACACTTAGGCACAGCTTTGCAACACATCTGCTTGAGGGAGGTGCTGATCTCAGGTCTGTGCAGAAGATGCTTGGACACTCGGATATATCAACAACCCAGATATACACAAAGGTTACCACGGATAGACTCAAAAAGGTCTATAATGAATATCATCCAAGGGCAAGATAGCCCTTCATGAAATCTTAAGGAGGTGGGTATGGCAAGGATTTTATGCCCCGATGATCTTTACAGGCGTTGTGATGAGAGGTTACTCCCTTTCGAGACAACGAATGAACTTCCTCCCCTTGAGGGAACGATAGGACAGGAGAGGGCACTGAATGCGATTGAGTTTGGCCTTAATTTAGATAGCTCTGGCTTCAATATATTTCTCCTTGGTGAAAATGGCACAGGAAGGATGTCAACGATTAAGGCTGTTCTTGAGAGACAGTCCCTCACAAAGCCTGTGCCATCAGACTGGTGTTATGTTTATAACTTCAAGGACCCGGATACCCCAATGGCCATATCTCTTCAGGCTGGGATGGCAACGGTCTTTCAAAGGGACATGGATGAGCTTATAAAGACCTTAAGGGTAGAGATCCCAAAGGTCTTTGAATCAAAGGAATATGAAAAACAGCGAAGCAGACTCATAGAGGAGTTCCAGAAGAAACAGCGGGACCTCTTTTCGAGCCTTGAGGATGAGGCACAATCAAAAGGTTTTTCAATAAGGAAGACCGTGAGCGGTCTCCTGATAGTACCTGTGAAAAAGACAGGAGAGCCCCTTACAGAGGAGGAGTTTGAATCCCTTGATGTTAATATAAGGAAAAAGATTGAAGAGATAGGAAAGGCCCTTCAGGAGAGGCTCGATGATGTGGCAAGAGCCGTAAGGGAGGGCGAAAAGCTATTAAAGGAACTACTTTCAAGACTCGAGAGGGAGGCTGCCCTTTCAGCGGTCGGTCATCTTATCGAAGACCTTAAGAAAAAATATGCTGACAATAACAGGATCGTCAGTTACCTCGATAATGTTAAAGAGGACATCCTTGAGCATCTTGAAGACTTCAAAACCACAGAGGAACAACCTCCACCATTACCGTTCATGAAGCTGCCAAAGACAGAGCCGACCTTCACGAGATATACAGTAAATGTGCTGGTAAATAACAAGGATTGTAAGGGTGCACCCTGTATATTTGAAAGTAATCCGACCTATTACAATCTCTTTGGTAGGATCGAACATAAGTTTCAATATGGCATAGCCGTAACTGATTTCTCGATGATTAAGGCTGGCTCCCTTCACAGGGCAAATGGTGGCTACATAGTAATAGATGCCCTTGATCTGCTGAGGAATATCTTTGCCTACGATGCCCTAAAAAGGGCTATACGAAATAAAGAGATAAAGATAGAGGATGTCTGGGAACAATACAGGCTCATATCCACCACTACCTTGAAGCCAGAGGCGATACCGCTGGATGTCAAGGTGGTACTGATCGGAAGCCCCTATCTCTATTATCTCCTTTATAACCTTGACGAGGAATACAGAGAACTCTTCAAGGTAAAGGCCGATTTTGATAGCCGGATGCAGAGGACAGAGGAGAACATAAGGAAATATGCCCTCTTTATCGCCTCAATGAGTAAAAGCGAGAATCTCTTACCCTTTAACAGGTCAGGCGTTGCCAGGATAGTTGAGTTTGGATCAAGGCTTGCTGAACATCAGGACAAACTATCATCAAGGTTCAGCGAGATAGCTGATCTGGTGAGGGAGGCCACATACTGGGCAAAAAGGGAAGGACAGGGGGTCGTAAAGGCTGAGCATGTTGAGAAGGCCTTAAATGAAAAGATATACCGATCCAACAGGATTGAGGAGAGACTCCAGGAATTGATGGCAGAGGGAACCCTCATTGTGGATACATCCGGTGAAAAGGTTGGACAGGTGAACGGCCTGGCTGTAATAGACCTTGGAGATTACAGTTTTGGTAAGCCCTCAAGGATAACTGCAAGGACATATACTGGCAAGGCCGGGGTTGTGAACATAGAGAGAGAGACAAAGATGAGCGGAAGGATCCATGAGAAGGCGATCCTTATACTCACTAATTACCTTGGTAGCAAATATGCTATCAAAAGACCCATAAGCCTTTCCGCATCCATAACCTTTGAGCAGTTATACGAGATGGTGGAGGGTGACAGTGCCACCTGTGCAGAGTTTTATGCCCTGATAAGCAGCATATCAGGAGTCTCTCTAAAACAGACCATAGCCGTCACAGGATCAATGGACCAGAATGGCCTTGTCCAGCCGATTGGAGGAGTGAATGAGAAGATAGAGGGATTCTTTGATTTGTGCAGATTGAGAGGACTTGATGGGACACAGGGTGTGATAATACCAAGGAAGAATGTGAAAAACCTGATGCTTAAAAAGGACGTGGTAGATGCGGTTAAGGAAGGCAAGTTTTCCATCTATCCGATAGATATGGTTGAGGAAGGACTGGAGATCCTGACAGGCATGCCCGCTGGAGAACTGCGAGAGGATGGGACATATCCTGAAGGCACGGTAAATTATCTTGTTATGAAGAGGCTTACAGAGATATCAGAGGCAATGAAGGAGAAAAAGCCTGAGGCAGAGGAGGAGAAAAAGGCAAAGACTGAAAACAACGATAATAAATGAAGAGGTTCCTGTGGATTGTAGAGTTATTTGCCATCATCATGATAACGCTTCCCTTTCTGGTACTTCCATCAGGCACAGGAAGGATACTGGGACTTTTGCTTTATCATGTCTGGAGACAACGGAGAGAGATAGCCCTTGAGAACGTGCGCATGGCCTGTGCCTCAGGGATGATAACAGGGCAACCAGAGGAGATAGTAAGAAGAAGCTTTGAGGAATTAGGAAGGTCAGTAGTTGAGATAGTCAAGATATTTTATGGCCTCGGCAAAGGGATAATAAACAGTGTCCGGTTCACAGGATTGGAGAATCTTGAAAAGTGCAAAAGCAAAGAAAGGGGGATCATCTTCATAACAGGGCATTGCGGCAACTGGGAGTTGCTTGCCATTGCAACATCCTTGAGGATAAACCCCATCTCTGTTGTTGCAAGGCGTCTCAATAACCCTTATTTAAACAGACTGATCGAGAGGATAAGATCTCGATACGGCAACAAGGTCATATACAAGAAGGGTGCCTTGAAAGAGATAATAAGGACACTAAGACAGAATGGCTCTGTTGGAATACTTATGGATCAGGCTGTCTTACCCGAGGAAGGCATCCTGATTGATTTCTTAGGAAGACCTGCCTGGACAACAAAGATGCCAGTCCTTATTGCCAGAAAGACAGGCTCACCAATCTTACCCGTGTTCATAAGGAGGAAAGGAAGGGAACAGGTGGTTACAATATATCCTGAGGTTATGTTATCATCAAATAACAGTAGTGATGAGACAGCCCTTGAAGAGAATATGAGGATCCTGAATTCTTACATAGAGGATTACATTAAGGACAATCCTGAGCAATGGCTCTGGATACACAGGAGATGGAAGAGGACAGGACAGAATGACTAAGGAAAAGGTTTTGATCATCGATGATGAAAAACTCATCAGGTGGTATCTTCGTGAGAATATGGAAAAGTCAGGCTTTAACGTTATTGAGGCAGAAAAGGGTAATGAGGCAATCAAGATTTTTTCTGAACACCTCCCGGACATCGTGCTCTTAGATGTCAACCTCCCGGACATCTCAGGAATCGATGTCCTGAGCACAATAAAGACAATGGATAAGGATGTGCCTGTAATAATAATCACTGCCTTTGGTAATATCAAGACTGCTGTTGAGGCAATGAAGCTGGGCGCCTATGACTTCATTGAAAAGCCCTTTGAGATAGAGAAATTAAACATAGTGATAGAAAAGGCGATGGAGAATGCCTTCCTTCGCAGAGAGGTTTCAAGATACAGGGCATTATCAGGGAATTATACCTTTGATCAAATAATAGGAAACTCACCAAGGATGCAAGAGGTAAGGAGGATAATAAAAAAGATCGCCCAGAGCAATACAACTACTATCCTTCTTGAGGGTGAGTCAGGGACCGGAAAGGATTTTGTTGCCAGGGTAATACACAACCAGAGCAACAGGGCAAATAAGTCTTTTATTGATGTGAACTGTGCCGCCCTTCCCGAGAATCTCATAGAGTCTGAACTCTTTGGATATGAGAGAGGAGCCTTCACAGGTGCATCCACACCCAAAAAGGGTCTCTTTGAGATAGCAAATGGTGGAACGATCTTCCTGGATGAGATAGGTGACATGAACTACGATCTTCAGGCAAAACTATTGAAGGTCATAGAGAATAAGACCTTCAGGAGGCTTGGTGGAACAAACGAGATAATGGTGGATGTGAGGATCATAGCAGCCACTAACAGAAATCTGCCAGAAAAGATCAAGGCGGGCGCTTTCAGGGAAGACCTTTACTGGAGGCTTAAGGTAATGCCTATATCCTTGCCCCCTCTAAGAGAAAGGGGAGAGGATATCCTCTTACTATCCCAGCACTTTATAGAGCATTTTAGCAGGGAATTTAAAAAGCATGTAAAGGGTCTCTCCAATGAGACAAAGGAACTCTTCCTTTCCTATAACTGGCCTGGCAATGTAAGGGAACTCAAGAATGTCATTGAAAGGGCGATACTCCTTGAGACAGGAGATTACATAACCCCTGATTATTTACCAGCAGAGATGCTTCAGGGATTTGAACATAAAATTAGAGGCGAGGAAGAACCTTGCACGATATTAAACATAAATATACCCGAGGAAGGTATAGATATCGAGGAGGTCGAAAAGACCCTTCTGAAAAAGGCCCTTGAGATGGCAAAGGGGAATCAGACAAAGGCAGCAAAGTTATTGAATCTTGGCAGAGATGCCTTCAGATACCGTATACAGAAATTCGGCCTTAATGGAGAGCGAGAAAGTTTCTGAGGGAGTCCCTCCAGTTTAAGGGTTTGTAGCCTGTCACTGAAGTAAATATCATCGTATCAAGTACTGAATAGGATGGTCTCTTCGCAGGAAGGGGATAATCCTCTGTCTGAATTGGCCTCAGATTTACCTTTATTGATCTGACACTCAGTATCTCCCTCGCAAATTCAAACCAGCTTATCCCCCCTTCTGAATCATCGGTAAAATGGTACATCCCATAGGCACCTGTCATTATAAGCCTCTTTATTGCTTCAGAGAGGGTTGCTGTGCATGTGGGTGAACCAATCTGGTCGTTCACCACCCTCAATTCATCTCTCTCGCTGGCAAGTCTGAGGATGGTATAGACAAAGTTATTGCCCCCTTCTCCATAAAGCCAGCTTGTCCTGACAATGTAAAACCTCCTTAAGATCCACTCTATATACCTCTCTCCAGCCCTTTTTGATTCTCCATATGTATTCAGGGGATTTGTATTATCAAAGGGCGTATAGGGTCTATTCTTGTTCCCATCAAACACATAGTCTGTGCTTATGTGACAGAGGGGGATATTCATGTCCTCACATACTAAGGCAAGGTTCTGGACACCTGTGCCATTTATGAGAAAGGCCTTCTCCCTCTCCTCCTCAGCCTTATCCACCTTTGTATAGGCAGCACAGTTTATAACAAGATCAGGGGAGATCTCCTTAATCCTCTGATTTACCATTTCCCTGTGGGTGATATTAAGATCTTCCCTGGAAAGGGCTATGATCTCATGGTCATCCGAGAGGGTGGGGATAAGGCTTCTGGCGAGCATCCCCTTAGAGCCTGTTATGACTATCCTCATTCCAGAAACCTTTGCTCTCCTTTGTGAGCCTGTCCTTAAGGGGACCCCACCACCATTCATTATCCTTGTACCACTGGATGGTCCTCTTAAGTCCCTCCTCTATATCCGTTTCAGGGCGCCATCCTAACTCCCTCTCTATCTTTGAAGTATCAAGGGCATACCTGTAGTCATGACCAGGCCTGTCCTTAACAAAGGTTATCATCCCCTCATCTTTTTTCATCATCTTAAGGACAGACCTGGCAACATCTATATTCCTCATCTCTGAATTGCCACCAACATTATAGACCTCACCAACCCTGCCATTATGAATGATAAGATCTATAGCCTTGCAATTGTCCTCCACAAAGAGCCAGTCCCTCACATTCCTGCCCTGACCATAAATGGGTATGGGTCTATCCCTCAGAAGATTTGTTATCATTAATGGAATAAACTTCTCAGGAAATTGATATGGACCATAGTTGTTTGAAGGTCTCACTATGATCGCAGGGATCTGGTATGTCTCATAATAAGACCTCACCATTAGATCAGCAGATGCTTTAGATGCTGCATACGGTGAGTTTGGTCTTAAAGGAGTCTCTTCGGTGAATCGCCCATCATCATCAAGGGTTCCATACACCTCGTCTGTTGATATATGGATATACCTCTTGACCCCTGAATCCCTTATCGCATCAAGGATTGCTACAGTCCCTACAATATTGGTCTCGATAAAGGGTTGAACATTCAGGATAGACCTATCCACATGGCTCTCAGCAGCAAAATGAACAACCAGATCAACATCTTGAATCAGATCTCTTATAAGCCCCCTATCCTCTATCCTTCCCTTAACAAAACTGTACATAGCACTATATTCCAGACCCTTAAGATTATCAGGATTGCCCGCATAGGTCAGGGCGTCAAGATTAATTATCCTGTAATCAGGGTATCTCTTAAGCAAATAACGGATAAAATTCGACCCGATAAAGCCACATCCACCTGTTATGAGCACCTTCATAGATCAACCCAACTATAAAATCCTGAAGGGGCTGTCAGGGTCATCCTCATACCTGACCTCATCAACATCCTCCTTCTTCCCCCAGCCCCTGTAGAGTCTGTCAGGGAAATTAAGAACCATCCCATCCGAATCGCCCGTGTTTCTATAGGCATGGACAACCCCTGGAGGAACTAAAATGATCATCCTGTCAGCATCATCGATTATTAAACTCTTCCCATATGTTGATGATCCCCTTCGGTTGTCCCAGAGATAGACCGAGAACCTGCCAAAGAAACAGAAATAATCGGTCTGCTCCATATGCTCGTGGGGCCCCCTTGTTATCCCTGGCCTTGTCACAGAGATATAGCCCATCTCTGGTCTGAAGCCCTCTGTCTCATCTATCCTGAATGTCTCTGCAAGCCAGCCCCGATGGTCATGAAACTCTTTTATAGACCTCATCAGCACACCGGATATATCAGTCCCTTCCCACATCCCTATACCTCAATAGTTGAATCATCCCCTACCATAAGCCTCAATGCCTTATGCTGGGAATTATTGCGAAAAACCCTGGTATTTTTCCCTATCAAACTATCCTCAAGCCTTTCTATCCCTGATATGAACGCACTGTCGAGAATAACGGAATGTTCAACTACAGAATCTATCACCTTAACATGATTTCCGACACTCGTGTAAGGGCCGATGAAAGAGTTTATCACCTCAGAACCCTTGCCTATAATAACAGGCCCGCGGATCTTACTATTCCTGACAATGGCATCTTTATCTACTGAGACCCTGCCAATAATCTCGCTCTCAGCATCGACATCACCTTTAAGCTCCCTCTTTATATACTCGTCAAGGACTATCGTATTTGCCTGGAGCAGATCATCCTTCTTACCAGTGTCAAGCCACCATCCCTCCAGTATCTCGCTTTTAACAACATAACCCATATTAATCAATTCCTGAATCGCATCGGTTATCTCGAGTTCACCCCTGAAGGATGGCTTGATCCTTCCTATGGCGTCATGAATCTTGTTAGAGAATATATAAACCCCAACAAGGGCAAGATTAGAAGGGGGTCTTGAGGGCTTTTCAATCAACCGGATGATCCTTCCGTTCCTGTCAAGCTTTGCAACGCCAAACCTCCTTGGATCATCCACCTCCTTAAGGAATATCAATGCCTCAGGAGACTCTTTTTTAAACTTCCTCACAGCCTCCTTAACACCATGACTGAGGAGGTTGTCACCAAGATACATGATGAAATCGCTATCTCCAAGATAATCCCTTGCAGTGCTCACAGCATGGGCAAGGCCTGCCGGCTCAGATTGGGTTATATAAGTGACCTTAACACCCCATCTGTCACCGTTACCGATATATCTCCTGACCTCCTGCCCTGTCTCAGGAGATATGATAACCCCCACATCCCTTATACCAGCCGCCTTTATATGCTCTATCACATATCCAAGGATAGGCTTGTTAGCTACAGGAACGAGCTGTTTGGCCATTGTGTATGTCAAAGGCCTGAGGCGAGTTCCTTTGCCACCACTCAATATTAATGCCTTCATCCTTGCCATTTTTGTGATTTTATGATCCAGCAAATCTGTCCAAGATAAATGTTAGATGGGCATGAGACCCTCTTTCTTTTGTGTTTTGGAGGTCTTATGCCCATTTAAATAACCTCTGTCACTTTATTTTGGACAGCAAACATAGCCTATTTGACTTGCTGGAAGTCTTTTGTTGTATTATAGCAGAATCAAAAAAAAGAGGGCACCCCAAAAAGTCAAGGACTGTTTGGGGATCGGGTGAGGGTAGATGAAAACGATCATTGTTACAGGTTGCGCAGGTTTTATCGGCTGGAAGGTCTCTGAGAAACTCCTTGAAAGGGGCTATGCAGTCATTGGAATAGACAACATGAACGACTACTATGACCCGATGCTCAAGGAATGGAGGCTCTCGAGACTTAAAGGTCATGAAGGCTTTATATTCTATAACCTTGATATCTCAGATCGGGAAAAGGTTAAATCACTCCTGAGACCTGATTCGATCGAAAGATTAACCGGCTCATACCCTGATGTGATAATAAACCTTGCAGCCCGGGCGGGGGTGAGGGCATCAGTGGAAAACCCCTGGGTTTACCTTGATACCAACTATCTTGGAACATTGAACCTCCTTGAGATCTGTAAGGAGTTCGGGATAAAGAGATTCGTCCTTGCCTCCACCTCAAGCATCTATGGTCTTAACCGAACACCCTTTAGAGAGGAAGACAGGACAGATAACCCACTGGCGCCTTATTCAGCAACCAAGAAGGCTGCGGAGGTTCTGTGCTACACATACCACTATCTTTATGGGATAAACATAGCTATTCCTCGATATTTTACCGTCTATGGACCTGCTGGAAGGCCTGACATGAGTTATTTCAAATTCATCAAGAACATCGAAAGGGGCATTCCCATACCTGTTTACGGAGATGGAAGACAGAAGAGAGACTTCACATACATTGATGATATTGCGGAAGGAACGATCCGATGCATGAATCTTGAAGGCTACAACATCATTAATTTAGGTAATGACAACCCTGTTGAATTGATGTATGTAATAAACCTGATCGAGAAAAACCTTGGCAAGAGGGCATCAATAGAATGGCTTGGCATGCATTCTGCTGATGTTCCAGCCACATGGGCTGATATAGAAAAGGCAAGGGATCTCCTAAGATGGTCTCCTACCGTAAGGATAGAAGATGGTATCAGCATGACCATTGACTGGTTCAGGGGAAATAGAGATCTCGTTCTGGGGTTGAGGGACTGAGCAAATCAGCCAAGATTACATCTTATAGCATCCCCGATACCCTCCTTTAATTATTCTGTAGTATCCGCTTCTGTAAATATAGAGTAACAAAGAGCCCTTGCAGTATATCCGCCCTCTGGGTCCTCTTCTACCATAAGTATAATTTCTTTCGGGGTATAATCAAAAAGTGTGTAAAAAAACAGGCGGTGTATCCTATGGTGTATCCTATAATGTTTAATTCAAAACAAACAACAAGGAAGGAGACACCACCTATAGCAAGGAGTGAGTATTATGCTCTAAGGGAGCCGAAGACGAATGTTAAGGAAGATTTGGTAGCAGGGGATGATGAGCTAATAGAGAAGATCAAAGAGATAAAGCTCAGGCATCCGTTTT
>JBBIPQ010000026.1:0-19319 GCA_037442785.1 Nitrospirota bacterium | reverse complement strand
CAAGATAAATGTTAAATAAGCATGAGACCGCTACTGGGGTGCCCCTTTCTTTTGTGTTTTTGAGGTCTTATGCCCATTTAAATAACCTCAGTCACTTTATTTGACAGCAGAGAGAAAAAATGATTGTGGACTAAATCCATAAGATAGAAAATGGCCAGTCTCTACTCAACTCTTCCTTTCCAGCAGATACCTTGCAATCTCCCTCAAGGGTTCTGCCTTCTCGTCGAATGAAGAAAGAAGGTCGATGGCCTCGTGGATCAAGCCTGATGCTATCTGCCTTGATCTTTCGATTCCGAAAAGCCCTGGATAGGTCATCTTTTTCTTCCTCTCATCAGAGCCTTTTGGCTTTCCAATAATCTCTGTCTCACCTTCAATGTCGAGTATGTCATCCCTTATCTGAAAGGCAAGACCTATCTTTTCTCCATAATCGCTGAGACAGCGGAGCTGGTAACCCCAACAACGAGCAAGGATCCCCCCTGTCCTGACAGATGCCCTGATCAATGCAGCGGTCTTGTGGGTATGGATGAAATAGAGGGTATCCCTGTCTGGCTCCCTGGTTTCATAGATGAGGTCGGCTGCCTGCCCCCCAACCATTCCCCTCACCCCTGAGGCAAGGGCAATCTCTCCTATGACCTGAAGGACAAGGCTGGAATCAAAGTTGGATGGATTCATTGACAGCAGATGGAATGCCTCTGTAAGGAGGCCATCCCCGGCAAGTATAGCCATGCCCTCACCAAAGACCTTATGGTTTGTGGGCTTACCCCTTCTCAGATCATCGTTGTCCATTGCTGGAAGATCATCATGGATTAACGAATAGGTATGAATGAATTCAAGGGCTGCTGCGTATGGGACGATATCCTCTGTCCTTCCTCCACAGGCCTCATATGCGGCTATGCACAGGATAGGTCTGATCCTTTTCCCACCAGCAGAAAGGGAATATACAATGGAATCCTTGAGCGGATCAGGCTTTACTTCCGCATCAAAATAGCCTTCAATAAAGGTATTGACGAGACCTCTTCTCTCATTTAGATAGGTTTCAAGTTTCATTGGTCAGGAGTGCTACTCCCACTCAATCGTTCCTGGAGGCTTGGAGGTTATATCAAAGACAACCCTGTTTATCCCCCTTACCTCGTTTATTATCCTGTTAGATATCCTCTCCATCACCTCATAGGGGATCCTTGCCCAGTCAGCTGTCATTCCATCAACACTCGTGACTGCCCTTACAGCAACAACATGCTCATAGGTCCTCTCATCACCCATTACACCAACGCTTTTTACAGGCAGAAGAACCGCAAAGGCCTGCCAGAGTTCCCTGTAAAGTCCAGATCTCTTGATCTCTTCAAGGACTATGGCGTCAGCCTTTCTCAACAAATCAACCCTCTCCTTTGTCACAGGGCCAAGGCATCTTATTGCAAGACCAGGCCCTGGAAAGGGATGTCTGTATATTATCTCTTCAGGCATTCCGAGCTCTATTCCAAGAAGCCTCACCTCGTCCTTGAATAACTCCCTCAGTGGTTCTATGAGTTTGAGCTTCATCCTCTTGAGTAATCCGCCAACGTTATGATGACTCTTTATAGTTGCGGAAGGTCCCTTAAAAGATGTGCTTTCGATCACATCAGGATAAAGGGTACCCTGGGCAAGGAAGCCAGCATTCTTTATCTTCCTGGCCTCTTCCTCAAAGACCCTTATGAATTCATTGCCAATTATCTTTCTCTTCCTCTCGGGGTCTGTAACGCCCCTGAGTCTTCTCAAAAATCTATCAGAGGCATCAACACATCTGATCTTCATGTGAAAATTCCTTCTGAGCGTCTCTTCAACCTTCTTAGCCTCTCCAGCCCTGAGCAATCCATTATCAACAAATATGCATGTGAGGGCATCACCTATAGCCTCATGAACGAGCACAGCCGTTACTGATGAGTCAACTCCGCCACTGATCCCGCATACAACCCTTTTATTGCCTACCCTTTCCCTGATATCTGCCTTAGCCATCTCAATAAAGGACCTCATGGTCCATTCGGGTTTGCACTTACATATCTTGAATATGAAATTCTTGAGTATCTCCTTTCCGAATTGGGTGTGGACGACCTCAGGATGAAACTGAAGGGCGTAAAACATCCTTGAGCTGTTAGCCATTGCCGCAATGGGAGAATTATCTGTGCTAGCGATGCTTACAAATCCAGAGGGTTGCCTCTCAATCCTGTCACCATGGCTCATCCAGACAATGCTCCTTTCAGGAAGACCTTCAAATAGACCGGAGGTATCTGTCACTGCTATCTCTGCCTTTCCATATTCCCTCCTTGGTGCCTTCCCAACCTTACCGCCCTTAAGCATATGGGCCATTAGCTGCATTCCATAGCAGATTCCAAGTATCGGGATGCCAAGATCAAAGATGGCCTTATCCGGTATTGGGGCATCCTTATCATAGACGCTGGATGGACCGCCTGAAAGGATTATTCCCTTTGGATTGAACTCCCTTATCCTGTCAATAGAAACATTGAAGGGAAATATCTCGGAATATACCTGATTTTCTCTTATCCTTCTCGCAATAAGCTGGGTGTATTGCGAGCCAAAATCCAATACTAATATCCTGTCAATGTTTATCATTGATTCATTGCTCTATCCTGTAATTGGGCGCCTCCTTTGTGATGATAACATCGTGGACATGGCTTTCCCTCAATCCGGCATTGGTAATCCTTATGAACCTTGCCTTTTCCCTGAGTTCCTTGAGATTTCTGCACCCACAGTATCCCATACCTGAACGCAGTCCTCCTATCAACTGAATCACGCTCTGCGACAAGGGACCCTTATAGGGAACCCTTCCCTCAACACCTTCAGGAACGAGTTTGCTGGCCTCGACACCTTCTTGCATATACCTGTCCCTTGCCCCCTGTTCCATCACACTCAGTGAACCCATACCGCGGTAAACCTTATAACTCCTTCCCTGATAGAGGACGATCTCACCAGGGGATTCGTCTGTCCCTGCAAAGAGGCTACCTATCATTACAGAGTTCGCCCCTGCTGCAAGGGCCTTTGTTATATCACCCGAGTATTTAATCCCTCCATCAGCAATAATCGGAACCTTGAATCTCTTTGCAACCTTATAACATTCCATAATAGCCGTGATCTGGGGGACTCCCGCCCCAGCTACGATCCTTGTTGTGCATATTGAACCAGGGCCGATCCCGATCTTTATTGCATCAGCCCCAGCCCTGATAAGATCTGTAGCGCCCTCTGCAGTGGCAACATTGCCAGCCACTACATCAACGGATACCCTTTTCTTGAGCTTCCGGAGGGTCTCGATCACCGCCTTTGTGTGGCCATGAGCAGTATCAATCACAATCACGTCAACACCAGCCTTAACCAGTAATTCGGCCCTGTAAAGGGCATCCTCTCCAACCCCTACTGCTGCACCAACCCTTAGACGGCCAAGGGAATCCTTACACGCATTGGGATACTTTTTCCTCTTCTCTATATCCTTTATAGTTATAAGCCCCTTTAGCTTAAAGTCCTTATCAACTATGGGAAGTTTCTCTATCTTATACTTGTGAAGCAGTTCCTTTGCCATATCAAGGTCAGTCCCCTCAGGGGCTGTAATAAGCCTCTCTTTTGTCATAACATCAGAGACCTTCTTATTGAAATTGGTCTCGAATCTCAGGTCCCTGTTAGTGAGGATCCCCACAAGTTTACCCTCAACAGTCACAGGAACCCCTGATATCTTGTACCTCTCCATCATCTCCATAGCCTCTGAGATGGGAGCCTCTGGAGATACAGTTATCGGGTCAATAATCATACCGCTTTCTGATTTCTTGACCTTGTCAACCTCAAGGGCCTGTCTATCCGCTGGCATGGCCCTGTGAATGATGCCTATACCTCCCTCCCTTGCTATTGCTATTGCCATCTGCGCCTCTGTTACAGTATCCATGGCAGAACTTGATAGTGGAATATTGATCCTGATCGAACGGCTGAAATCAGTGCTCACATCCACATCCTTGGGCAAGACACTGGATCTGGCAGGCATAAGCAGTACATCATCAAAAGTCAGGCCTTCTATTATCCTCTCCTTTGGCATATCTACCTCTCTTTATTCAAAGCCTTCTTTCTATTAAATTCAAAGATTTTAACATTTTCCCAGACCTTATGGCAATCAACGATTTGTCCTTAATTTGTCTATAGAAATTGTAAAGGACTTGAGGCATGCCTGCCAGGTTCTATCCGCAATTTTGGGCTTGCCTGAATCAGCCCTTAAAAAGGGTTGTCTTGATTACCTCGGATATCTCTGCAATATTGAAAGGTTTATTTACAAACCCACTCACTTTCCTGTCTTTTAATATCTCCTGAAGGGATTGGGTCACCCCAAAACCGGTTGCTATGATCACCTTAACATCCGGATCTATCTGCCTGAGTCTTATCAGGGTCTCCTCACCTCCCATCTCTGGCATTATGAGGTCAAGTATGATAAGGTCTATCCTATCCTTATTTATATTGAATAACTCTATTGCCTCTCTTCCGTTCGATGCCTCCATGACGCTGTAGCCGAGACCCGAGAGGGCATCCCTAAGGAGATTCCTTATTGCCTCTTCATCATCAACTATAAGGATCGTGCCAGCCCCTGCGAGGGGTGTTTTTATTTCAGAGATATCCTTTTTGGTTTCGGCCTCTGTGCGAGGGAGATAGATGGTGAAAGTAGAGCCTTTACCGAGTTCACTCTCAACAGTGATGAATCCGCCATGGTTCTTTACAACTCCATATACCATGGCAAGGCCCATACCAGTTCCCTTCCCTATCTCCTTTGTGGTGAAAAAGGGTTCAAAGATGTGCTTCATGGTCTCCTTGTCCATGCCAACACCCGTGTCTTTGACGCTAATAACAACATAACTGCCAGGCCTTGCCCATGAATAAGGCAAATCCCCCTCCTTTATCTCCCTGTTATAGGTTGAGATTGTAAGGATACCTCCACCAGGCATCGCATCCCTTGCATTTACGCAGAGGTTGAGTATCACGCTCTCCATCTGTCCTTTGTCTCCTTCAAATCTCCATATGTTATCAGAGAGATCTGTCTTTATCTCTATCGCCCTGTCAAATGTCCTTGATATGATCTTAATTACCGCAGAGACAAGGTCATTGATATTCAGTATCTCAACTAAAAACTTGCCCTTTCTTGCATATCCAAGGAGTTGCTGAGTCAGTTCTGCTGCCCTCTCTGCTGTCCTCTCTATAACTTCAAGTGGTTTGTATATGGGGTCTGTCTCAGGTATCTTCAGTTTTAGCAAGGAGGCATAACCGAGTATCCCCTGAAGCATATTATTGAAGTCATGGGCAATGCCACCAGCAAGGGTACCTATTGCCTCCATCTTCTGGGCCTGAAAGAGTTGCTCCCTCATTCTTTCCTTTTCCCCTTCTTCGTCAATACGTTCTATCTCTGTAGCAACCACCTGACCAAGGGTCTGGAGAACCTTTATGTCTGACTCAGAGTATTCTCGGGCCTTGCCAAAACCATTGAGGATACCTATGGGCTGTCCCTTTCTGTCAAATATGGCAAACCCTATGTAGGATTCAGCCCCTGCTTCCCTTAGCAGTTCTGAGTCTGGATAAAGTTTCATTACATCCCTTTCTATAACCACTAAGTGCCTCTTCTCCAATACATCCTGACAGGGGGTCCCGATTAGGGGTAAAGAAAATCCCTTTTTTATCTCCCCATTGATATAGAGGGCAAGGATATGACCTGTCTTGCCATCATCGCCTATCCTTGCAATAAGGGAATTTATATCGAAAAGATGGTTTATTGCCCTCACGACCTCCTCAAAGAAGTCTCCTCCCCTCTTTGTTGCTGCAATGTAGTAGACATAATTCAGGAGTCTTGTTTCCCTCTCTAAACTGTCCATCATGGTTTTTATGTTCTTACTGAGAAACTCGAATTCCTCGATCCCCTCGTATTCAGGCCTTTCACCCCTTTTGATTGATGATATGATAGAGTTGAGTGGCTCATGGATTACCTTTCTTAGATATACCATAAGAAACAAGGCAGAAGACAAGAGGATTATTGCTGTTATGATGTAAAGGAGCCATACCCTGGCAAGGAGAGAGGAGTGCTCACTTGCATCTTTTAGAATAATGAGATGCCATTTCCAGAGGTCAAGGTTCATTTGGAATACATAGTAATCATTTCCCCTGAAAGACAGTCGGGATACCTTTTTCTCCTTCAGGTTCCTTATTGACTCATACAGTTCCTGTAATTCCAGGGGACCTGCCTCCATATTAAGCCTTTCTGAAGAGATCTCCTTGGGTTTCCCACCCTGTTCATAAATAACCCCCCTTAGGTTATTGACCCTCATGAATTCCTCGATCCTTGCAATGGTCCTTGCCTTTTGGATCTTCACTGCCCTGTCATCATTCATCAGCCCTTTTGATACAAGCTCATTTAATGCATTATCATAGATCTCATAGATGTCCTTTGACATCTCTTCAAGGCCAATACCTATCTGCCTGTGGGCAAAGTCTGAGATTGTCCTCAATAAAAAAAGGTAAGAGATGATGCCAATAATGCCTGTAACAGCAATGACAGGGACGATTATCCTGAAGGCTATGCTTCTTCTTAGTACCATCTTCATCTAAAGATCGGGTCTGCTGTTCTAATAGATTCGGGCCAGACGATCTCCTTTCTCCCTTTCTGCCACTGTATAATCAGTTGTTGGTGCCTTATCTGTAGCCCTGTCCTGTCAACCTTGTATCTGCCGATGATCGTCATTGCCTCCATTGAAGACAGGGTTTTCCTCAGACTCTCCCTCTCAATCGTTCCTGACCTTCTAACAGCCTCTTCAATTACCTGCCCTGCTGCGTAGGCTGTGGCAGCATGGTATGTGGGCCTTATGCCATAGGTCTTTAAAAAGGAATCATAGAAATCCTTGCAATGTTTAAAATTTACATTGTGCTCCCAAAGGGATGTCGAAAAGGTTAAATCTGAATAATTCCCAAGGAGTTCAAGGTATCTCTCTGTGGCAGGCCCCACAGTTGCAAAATAGATCGGGTTCCATCCAATCCTCTTAAGGGCATTCTTCATATCAACAGACTCCTCAAGATGTCCGCACAGGATCATGACCCTTGCCCCTGATGCCCTTGCCTTTTTAGCTATAGAAGTAAGATTCTTAAGCCCCTTTTTGAAGGCCTCAAGATGTCTTATACTGAGACCAAGCCTCTCTGCCCATTTCCTGGTTCCCTCTGCTACCTCATGAGAGAAGGGGTCCTCTGATGTGATTATGGCGAGATCATTAATGCCTTTCATCACAAGGAGCTCAAGAAACCCATGGGTATATCTACTCGCTGGCGTATATAAGCCGAAGATGTATCTATAACCCCTCTGCCAGATTCTATCGGATGCTGCTCCAGAGACAACCATGGGATAACCGTGTCTTTCTATAATAGGTGCAACCGCCTCTGTTATCTCGCTCGAATAGGGGGCAAAGATAAGATCAACATGATCTTTCTCTATCAATGTCTCATAAAGCATCCTTGCCCTTTCAGGATCACTCTGATCGTCATATATGATGAGCATTACCTCACTTCCCATTAGACCATTTTTGCTGTTGATCTCCCTTTGCCAGAGTTCAAAACCCTTCCTCTGCATCTCTGACATCTCTGAATATTTGCCAGTAAGGCCGAGGGTTAAACCTATCTTGATAGGTGGTGCTGCATTGACATGATCAGGGAGACAAAACAGAAAGGCAATTATTAGAAATAGTACGGAAGCTATGTTTCCTTTTCCCTGCCAATCCATAGCAAATTATACCACAGGAATATAGAGCTTACCTTCTGCCTCTGCAATGATTACATCTTCTTTGTTTATCACTGCCTCTGCCACAATAAGCCTCCTGGATTCCCTTATAACCTTGCCTTTAACCCTTGCCTTTTCACCAACTGACAATGGGTTTCTGAATCTCACAATGATCTCTGCTGTAATGGCATTGAACCCCTTCAGATTAGCAGCCTTAACCATGGCCTCATCAAGGATTGCAGCAATCAGGCCTCCGTGGATAATGCCCTCGTAGCCCTGATACCTTCTCTGAAGGATGAATTCTGCAGAGACCCCATTATCGGTCTCTTCAAAGGAGAGTCTCAGTCCCTCTGTATTTCCTTTTCCGCAGATGAAGCAGCAGTCATTGTCTATCAGATTAATGGACACTACTTGTTCATCAGTTCAAGGAATTCCTTATTGCTCTTTGTGCCTGTAAGTTTGCTCAGGAGGAATTCCATGCTCTCAACAGTCCCGAGGGGATTGAGGACCTTCCTGAGTATCCACATCTTATTCAGTGTATCCTTGTCCACGAGCAACTCCTCCTTCCTCGTTCCAGAGGCATTTATGTCGATGCTCGGGAATATGCGCTTGTCAACAAGCTTCCTGTCAAGATGGAGTTCCATGTTGCCTGTTCCCTTAAATTCCTCAAATATCACATCATCCATCCTGCTACCTGTATCAACAAGGGCGGTAGCCACGATGGTGAGACTTCCTCCGTCCTCAATATTCCTTGCTGTGCCAAAGAACCTCTTTGGCTTTTGTAAGGCCGTAGCATCAAGGCCTCCTGAGAGGACCTTTCCGCTTGTTGGTATGATCGCATTGTAGGCCCTGGCAAGCCTTGTTATGCTATCAAGGAGGATAACCACATCCCTTCTTCCCTCAACAAGTCTCTTTGCCCTTTCTATCACCATCTCAGAGACCTGACAGTGCCTCTGGGGAGGTTCGTCAAAGGTGGAACTGATTATTTCTGCTGTTGAGACCTGACGCTTCCAGTCTGTAACCTCCTCAGGCCTCTCATCAATGAGCAGGATTATGAGATGTATCTCCTTGTGATTCTTTTTTATTGCCTTTGCAATGGACTGAAGAAGCATGGTCTTACCTGTCCTTGGAGCTGCCACGATCATTCCTCTCTGACCCTTCCCGATGGGTGTTATCAATTCCATCACCCTCGTTGAATAATCTGATGAACTGTATTCAAGCTTTATCCTTTCTGTGGGATAATAGGGTGTCAGGTTATCAAAGAGAGGCCTTGCTATGTTCTGCTCAGGCGGCTCATGATTGATCGCCTCTACCTTCAGAAGGGCAAAGTATCTCTCCCCTTCCTTCGGAGGTCTGATCTGTCCGGAGACGAGATCGCCTGTCCTTAAATTAAATCTCCTTATCTGCGAGGGAGAAACATAGATGTCGTCGGGACTTGGCAGATAGCTGTAATCAGGAGACCTCAAAAATCCGAACCCATCAGGTAGTATCTCAAGCACACCGGATCCAAAGACATTCCCTGCCTTCTCGACCTGTGCCTGGAGCACCGCAAAGATGAGTTCCTGTTTCTTCATGCCTGTGGCACCCTCAACGTTCAGGTCCTTCGCAAATCTCATGAGTTCGTCAATCGTCTTTTCTTTCAGTTCTGAAATAGATATGTTTTCCATTTTTACACCTCTAACAAGCTGGCAGGCCTGCGAGCCAGTAAAATACAAGCTGGCAGACGGTCGGTTTTTACACTTCGACTTTGCTCACCACAACATTGGCTTCCAACAGTCAAACAGACTTGCTGGAACCTTAGATGGGTCTTTCTCCTAAAGAAGCTTTAAACTAAAGATAACCAAAATGAAATATTTTGTCAATACTGTCAGGTTCCTCTAAAATCGAAGATTTTTTAAAGCATGTTTTTTGTTATAATAATATCATTTTTGAAACTTAATTTCAATGGAGGTATGATGGCTCACTTTGAACTGGCAGATCGTGTAAAAAATCTCCCACCATATCTATTTGCAGCAATCGACAGGATGAAGGCTGAGGCAAAGGAAAGAGGTGTTGATCTTATTGATCTCAGCATCGGGGACCCGGATATCCCGACGCCGGATAACATAGTAGATGCCATGAAAAGGGCACTTGATAATCCCGAAAACCACAGATACCCATCCTATGAGGGGATAGCCTCTTACAGAAAGGCTGTGGCTGATTGGTATAAGAAGAGGTTCAACGTAGCCTCTTACAGAAAGGCTGTGGCTGATTGGTATAAGAAGAGGTTCAACGTCGAACTTGACCCTTCAGGTGAGGTCCTCTCCCTTATAGGCTCAAAGGAGGGTATAGGTCATATACCCCTCGCCTTTGTTAATCCAGGTGATATCGTGCTTGTGCCATCCCCTGGTTATCCTGTATATCCTGTTGGAACACTGTTTGCGGGGGGAGAATCTTTTATAATGCCCCTTTATGAATCGAATGGATTCTTGCCTGATCTTTCCTCCATCCCTGAGGATATCCTGAGAAAGGCAAAGCTCATGTTCATAAATTATCCAAACAATCCAACCTCCGCAGTTGCTAATAAGGATTTCTTTAAAAGGGTTGTGGAGATAGCAAAGGCATATAATATCATTGTATGCCATGATGCAGCATACTCAGAGATATATTATGATGAGCAAAGACCAATGAGTTTTCTTGAGGTGGATGGTGCAAAGGATGTAGGAATCGAGTTTCATTCCCTCTCAAAGACCTATAATATGACAGGCTGGAGGATTGGGTTTGCTGTTGGTAATCGGGAGGTTATCTCAGGGCTTGGAAAGATAAAGACTAACCTTGATTCCGGTGTATTCCAGGCCATTCAGGAAGCTGGCATAGTCGCCCTGAATACAGGAGAAGATATCCTTAAACCCATCAGGGACACCTATCAGGAGAGGAGAGATGTCCTGTACAATGGCCTGAAAAGGTTGGGACTTTCTGCTATAAAGCCAGAGGCAACCTTCTATCTCTGGGCAAGGGTTCCGAAAGGCTACGACTCCTCAAGGTTTGTAGCTCATCTATTAGAAAAGGCTGCTGTTATGATAACCCCTGGCGTGGGCTTTGGCTCTCCAGGAGAGGGATATGTGAGGTTTGCCCTTACAGTTGGGGTGGAGCGAATAAAGGAGGCTGTTGAAAGGATCAGCAAGGTCTTATAAGACATATGGCTGTTATATATCTTGGTATTGGTTCCAACCTTGGAAATAGGGAAGACAATTGTCTTAAGGCTGTCAGGGCCCTGGCAGAAAAGGGGATTACTGTAAAAAAGGTTTCAACCCTGTATGAGACAGAACCATGGGGAATAAGGGAACAGCCTGATTTTATAAATCTCGCTCTGGAGGCAGAGACTGATCTCTCACCTGAAAAACTACTAAAGGTTATAAGGGAGATTGAGGAAGGGATGGGAAGGACAGAGACCTATAAGTGGGGGCCACGGATTATTGATATTGATATACTCTTATATGATGACCTCATATACGACTCACCAGATTTAAGGATACCCCATCCCTTAATGCATGAAAGGGGATTTGTTCTCTTACCCCTTTCAGAGATCGCACCAGGGAAGGTCCACCCTGTCTTGAAAAAGACCATCAGTGAGTTAAAACAAAGTCTCCAAAGGCCTTGAGAATCCTCAGGCCATTGGACTGGGATTTCTCGGGATGAAACTGAGTGGCAAAGATATGGTCCTTCCATATCATTGAGGTGAATTCGAGACCGTAATCCGTTGTCGTCGCGATTATCCCTCTGTCTTCAGGAATCACATAATAAGAGTGGACAAAGTAAAAGAAACTGTTATCCTCTATATCCTCAAGTAAAGGCGCCCTTTTTTTGATCTTTATATTATTCCAGCCCATATGGGGGATCTTTAGGTCTTCCTTCTCAAACCTGAATCTCACCACCTTGCCCTTCAGTAGATTCAATCCCTCTGTTAATCCAAACTCCTCAGACTCTGTAAAGAGTATCTGGAGACCAAGGCAGATCCCGAGATATGGTTTCCCCTTCTCAATCGCCCTGATAATAGATTCAATCAATGATGCCTTCTCAAGGTTCCTCATGCAGTCCCTGAAGGCACCAACACCTGGAAGGACGATTCCACTGGCATCTTCTATTATTAAGGGATTCCCTGTTACCCTGGCATCAACACCAATCTTATGAAAGCCCTTCTCAACACTCCTCAAATTCCCCATTCCATAATCGATGATGGCAATCATGCTCTATGATAACACATATCCCGGTCTTTCGGAACACAGACTTTTCACCTACTTACCATTCTTTCTGACTTCTCCTTTCTGTTGGACAGCCCTCTTGACTTATGTTATATTTTCAGATGTCTCTCAAGGGTTTCAGAGGTCTAATACCTCATTATGGGTGGCTTATAGTATTCTCAGGCACCCTGTGTGTATTTGCCTGTCTTGGTCTCGGGAGATTCACCCTCGGGATGATCCTTCCATCAATGGCATCTTCACTGGGTTTAACCTATTCCCAGATGGGTCTTATCAGCACAGGAAATTTCATAGGTTATCTTGCCTCTGTATTTCTTTCAGGGGTTATAGTCAGGAGTATAGGTGCAAGGAGACTTATCTTTCTGGCACTCCTAATGGTTGGTGCATCAATGATTATGCTGAGTATCACAAGAGATTTTATCTACTGCTTGATCATCTATCTCATAACTGGTATAGGAAGCGGGGCTGCAAATGTCCCTATGATGGGGCTTGTAACAGCATGGTTTGAAAGGGAGAAGAGGGGAAAGGCAGCGGGATCCATTGTTATAGGTAGTGGTCTTGCGATCATCATAACAGGAAAGCTTATACCTTATATTAACGGGATAGAAGGCGGAGAGGTCTTGCGATCATCATAACAGGAAAGCTTATACCTTATATTAACGGGATAGAAGGCGGAGAGGGATGGAGGACTGGTTGGTTAATTTTGGGTATTACCGTCCTGATAGTGGCCCTTATATGCCTGGTGATCCTGAGAAACAGGCCAGAGGATAAGGGACTAAAACCTGTCGGAGGAGAAAAAAGGGATCAAAAAGGAAGATGCGCCAATCCTGAAACTGTCAATTATAGTCTCTACAGTAACAAGGCAATATATCACCTTGGTATTTTATATTTTCTCTTTGGCTTTACCTATGTTATCTATGTCACCTTTTTTGTTACGGCAATGGTTAAAGAGAGAGGCCTCTCAGAAGCAGTAGCCGGGAGTTTCTGGTCAGTAATAGGACTCTTCAGTCTGCTGTCAGGCCCGATCTTTGGTTCCCTCTCTGACAAGATAGGGAGGAAATGGGGACTGGCAATAGTATTCCTTCTACAATCCCTTTCTTATCTCCTGATTGCCATAAAACTGCCCACTCCTTTTCTCTATCTTTCCATCTTCCTTTTCGGGATATGTGCCTGGAGTATTCCATCCATAATGGCTGCTGCTGTTGGTGATTATGTAGGGCCTGTAAGGGCTGCCGAGGCCTTTGGTTTTATAACCTTTATATTCGGACTTGGCCAGATAGGAGGGCCTGCTGTGGCTGGTCTCCTTGCTGAAAATTCAGGCACATTCTCAAGTAGTTTTCTCATGGCCTCTATACTGGCAGCGATTGCAGCATTGCTGGGAGCAAGATTGAGGTCTAACAAGCCTATTTGACCACGGTATCAGAGTTCCTGACTGGTGGAACTTAGCATCGTTGGTTTTTTGAAAAACCCTGAAGGTTGTCCTTTACAAAGGACTCAAGTTTTATAAGCTTTCTGTAAAGCCCTTCAAATTCTTTTAGATTAAGAGACTGGGGACCATCTGATAGGGCCTTTTCCGGCTCAGGGTGTATCTCGATCATAACGCCGTCAGCCCCTGCAACGATTGAGGCGAGCGCCATTGGGGAAATGAGCATCCGCTTGCCTGTAGCATGACTGGGATCATAAATAACAGGAAGATGGGAGAGGGACTTAACAAGAGGGATTACTGCAAGATCAGAGGTGTTCCTTGTAAGGGTCTCGAATGTCCTTATACCCCTCTCGCAGAGGATCACCTGATCATTGCCCTCAAGGAGGATATACTCAGCAGAGGCAAGCCATTCCTCAACAGTGGCGGAAAGTCCTCGTTTCAGTATGACAGGTCTTCTTGTCCTTCCCACCTCTTTAAGGAGGTCAAAGTTTTGCATATTTCTCGCTCCAATCTGGAGAATATCAACGATGCCATCAACCTTGCTCACATGTTCAGGGCTCATGACCTCTGATACTATTATCAGGCCTGTCTCCTTTTTCACCTCTGATAGGATCCTTAAACCCTCATCCTGCAAACCCTGGAAGCTGTGAGGACTTGTCCTTGGCTTGTAAACACCACCCCTCATGACCCTTATGCCAAGCCTTTTAAGAAATCTCGCGACCCTGAACAATTGCTCCCTGTCCTCGATAGCACAGGGACCTGCTATGATGAGAAAGGATGATCTCCCTCCCACCGTAATACCCCTACCTAATCTTACTGTCGTATCAGAAGGATGGAAGTCCCTGCTAACAAGTTTATATGGCTTTGTGACATGTATGATCTCCAGGATACCCTTCAGGTTTCTGAAAGGAGTATCATCAATCCATCCCTGATTGCCTATCACCCCAATGGCCGTTCTTTCAGCACCAGGGATGGCAACGGGCTTAAGACCCATTGAGACTATGGTGTTCTTAACCCTCTCTATATCCCTTTCGGTAGCTGTCTGATGCATAACAATGAGCATGATCTATTTTACACAGAAGACCGGATAATGGCAAAAGGCAAATTGCCCAGAGGACAGACAACAGACAGTCTATCATCTGAGAGTCTGTCATCTGAATGTCTGCTTTCTAATTTAACTTTCGCACTTCTGTTCTTCCGCTCTTCCGCACTAAGTCAGCTAAGCTGCCATCTTTGTCTCAAGCCTCTCAACCCTGAAGATGAGATCATGTAATATCTCCTTGTCAGATATTGCCTTCTTTAGCTCTCCCCTCATCTCAGATACCTCTAAAAACAAGGCATCAATCCTCTTGTTTTTTGTCTCATCGATCCTTGCAGTATTAGCCATGATCTCGGTCTTTAACTCAAACCTCAGATTATCAATCCTCTTTGTCGTCTCAACCCTTAAATCATCTATCCTTTTGTTAGTCTCATCAATCCTTGCAGTATTAGCCATGATCTCAGCCTTCAGTTCAACCCTTAAGTCATCTATCCTCTTATTAGTCTCATCGATCCTCTTGTTGGTCTCATCAATCCTTTTGTTGGTCTCATCGATTGACCTTCTTATGTCTCTTAAATCATCTTCCATGCTGGACTGGCGGGATTCTATCGTGGCCATCCTGGCATTTATAGACTCAATAGCAAGACGGAATCCAGAAAGCTCCCCTGTAACAGAGGCCTTAAAATCCTTAAACTCCTCTTTTATCTCTCCTAATACAATATCCCTTATCTTCTCTGCTATCTTCTCCCACTCCATTTATACCTCCCTGGCTATAGCCATTAGACATTAGACTTATCGGCTACGAGCAAAGATGGTCTCCCTTTGAATAAAATTTATCAAAATCCCCTCAAGAATGCAAGAAAAATATTGCCCTCGGGAAAATGAACCCTTTGAATCTTATCTTTAATATTGCTATACTTTATTATGAATCTGCAACGAATCAGGATGTTCGCCTTTGTTATTTTATCCTTGCTTTCTTTTCTTTTATCCACTCCTTCTGACCATGCCATTGCCACTGAGGAAAGTCAATGGAAAGATGATTATAGTAACCTTAAAACAGTCCAGGAATTGCTGAAGCGTGAAAGGTATAGCGAAGCACTCTCACTCCTGAAAGACTTTGACAGAGACAATATTGTCCCTGATCTTATTCTGCTCTACAGGGCATCTGCAGAAAGAGGGGTCGGGAGATTTGAGGAATCAAATAGTCTGATAAAGAGGCTTAGGGTGGATTATCCAGACTCACCATTCATTAAGAAAGGAATGGCTATTGAGGCAAGGAACTATATATCTATACTGGGAAAAGGCACTGATGCCAGCACAGAAATAGAATCGCTCCTTTCAGATTACGCCTCATCGCATCCTGATGACCACGAGGTTTCCTTTATCTTCGCCAGGTATTTGAAGAAAAAGGGAGAGACAAAAAGGGCAAAGGCCCTCTTTATAAGGGTATATAAGGGGAATTCCATCTACTCTGAGGATGCCCTGTCAGAACTGGATATACCAGACATAACTGCCCGCATATTGGTTGAGAAGGCAACAAATCACATCAAGGATATGGAATACCGGAAGGCAGAGGAGATATTGAGAAATGCAATCTCTTTACAGGATAGAACTGTTTATCAGGAGGATATCTTGAAAAAGCTTGGTTACAGCCTCTTTATGCAGAAGAGATATGACAGGGCAGCAGAGGAATACATAAAGGCTGGTGATCTCTATAATGCGGCACGCTCCTTTTTCAGGAAGGGGGATATGGATTCCTTCAATAAGATACTCTCAAGACTCACAAATATGAAGGATAAAAGGGCAGGTTCTCTAATCCTTGCCCTTGCATGGAAGAAGAGGAGAGACGGTAGCATTGATGAGGCCTTGAAACTCTTTGAGTATGTTAAAAGAGACTATCCACTCTTAGAAGAGGATGCCCTCTGGGGTATTGCATGGGCATATTATCGAGAAAGCAGATACAATGATGCCCGCAACATACTGACCAGATTAAATGAGAGGTTTCCCTCAAGGAGATATGCTTACTGGTTAAAGAGATGCGATACAATGGTTGATAATAGTCACCCTGAGGACCTCGAGAAAGCTGTTCCTCCAGGGATAGATACAGAGGATCAGGAAGATTCAAAGAAGGTTCCAGCGAGTCGGACTTTTAGCAAGTCAAAAGACTTGCTGGAACTTAGTAGTGATGATTTCTATAGCTTACTCGGTATGGAAAAGGGAATGGGTATCAGGGATTGGGAATCAAGAAGGGTGGGTTCAGGATTGGAAATTCAGGAGGCGGGCCCAAAATCCGAACTCAGAAATCTGGATCCAGAATTATCCCGCTTTCGTATCCTTCTGCACCTTGGATTCCAGGATGAGGCTATGACCGAACTGATGAGAGAAATAAAGAAAAAACCAGCTATGGCCATAGGGGCTGCCTATTATCTCCAGCAGATGGGATTCTACAGAAATGCAATAAGGTTGGCTTCGGTTATTAAGAAGGAGCCTGATGCTATGAGGGAGTTAGGGTTTGAAGATTACAGAAACATCATGTATCCCCTCGCCTTCTGGCCTATCATCGAATCCACCTCCAAGAAATTTGAGATAGACCCCCTACTTCTTCTTTCCATAATGAGGGAAGAGAGTAGATATGAACCAGGTGCAAGGTCCTCTGCTGGTGCCCTGGGACTCATGCAATTGATGCCTGCCACAGCAAGAAGATTAATTAAGAATACTGGCCTTGAAACAAAAGATAGTAGGGATATTAAGGACATAAAGATAAACATAACGCTTGGTGCTTTTTATCTAAAGGAACTGATACAGGAGCTTAGATCAATTCCTATAGCGATTGCAGCCTACAATGTTGGTGAGGAAAAGGTAAGGGAATGGATAAATAAGTGGAGATACAAGGCAATTGATGAGTTTGTTGAGGACATCCCCTATGAAGAGACCAGGAATTATGTCAAAAGGGTACTGACCACCTATGCAACATATCACATGTGGTATACTAAGAGAAAGGTTCCAGCGAGTCTATTCGACTCGCTAGAAGCCATTTCGAATATCTCAGAAAAACGATGAGCACACTCTTTGATTTTAAAAAAGGTTCCAATGAGTCAAAAGACTCGTTAGAAGCCAATGCGAAGTCCAAAACATTAATCCCTGAAAAGGAGGAAGGAGAATTGGAAAGGCTGAGAAATCTTGATGAAAAGATAGCAGATGCAATAAACAGGGTAAAGGCTTTGAAGGAAGAAAAACAGGCCCTTGAAAGAAGGGTCCATGAACTGGAGATACTATTAAATGAGAAGAACGAAGAGATAGAGAGGCTGAGGTCAGAAAAGGTCGCTGTGAAAGGACAGATCGAGGACCTTCTCAGGGAGATAGAGTCCTTAGAGATCGGATGAATATGGAAAAGGGTTCTGTTGAGGTTTTCATCCTTGGCCAGAGATACTCAATTAAGGGAGATGCCTCTGAGGATTATATCAGGAGACTTGCCGATTATGTGAATGACAGGATTAAGGAGATATACGAAAATTCTCCTGGTATAACCCCACTCAAGGCATCGATACTTGCTGCCATAACAATAGCAGATGAACTTCACAGACTGAAGGAAGAGCAAATAGAGGTTACGAAAAGCATTGAGGAAAAGGCAAAGGCCCTTTCGAGCCTTTTTGATAATGGGTATTGAGTATTTAAGGAATAATCCTCTAAACTCAAGACTCTGAACCCAAAACTAAGGAAGAGATATGGCGTATATTATCGCACTTGCTGGTAAGGGCGGCACCGGAAAGACGAGTATAGCTGCCCTGACAATAAGATATCTGATCGAAAAGAGGCATGGACCTGTCCTTGCGGTTGATGCGGATAGTAATTCCTGTCTCAATGAGGCCCTTGGTGTTGAGGTTCATGCAACCATCGGCTCACTCAGGGAAGAGTCTCTACAGGTGGTTCGAGGTGGAGGCGATAGACCCGGTGGAATGAGCATGGAACAACTCTTTGATTATCAGGTACAGCAATCCATAATCGAATCAAAGGGCTTTGACCTTATTGTTATGGGAAGACCCGAGGGGCCTGGTTGTTATTGCGCCGCAAACAATATAATAAGAAAATATACGGATAAACTTTCCGAAACCTATCCATATGTTATTATTGATAATGAGGCTGGTATGGAGCATCTCTCAAGGAGGACAACCCACAGGGTAAATCTCCTTCTCATAGTAAGCGATTCAACGGTAAAGGGTATCCAAACCGCAAAGAGGATAAACAACCTTGTGGATGAATTAAACCTTGATATTGAAAAAAGGAGATTGATAATCAACAGGGTTCCTGGCAATAATGAAGACCCTTTGATAGCCCTTGCTACTGATTACGGATTAACCGTTGCCGGCACAATCCCCCAGGATGATCTGATCTTTGAACACGACTTAAAGGGTATCCCGATCTTTAGAATACCCGAGGAGTCATTGGCATTGAGGAGTCTTTACAGGATACTCGATTCCCTCAATGTTCCTTAACAAGGTATTATGAATTCTCCCAGAGAATCCTACCATGTTATTGCCTGAGTTTATATATTACTGCGGATACCTTTTAAAAAGAAACCTTGACATAAAAAGACAGAGAGCCTTACCTCAATTTGTAATAAGCATAGGGAATCTGACTGTAGGAGGAACGGGAAAGACCCCTGCTACCATTGCAATGGCTGAGGAGGCAAAAAAGAGGGGCTATTCTCCTGTAATACTCACAAGGGGTTATAAGGGGACCAATAAGGGACCATGCTTTGTGAGCAAAGGAGAAGGGCCTCTGGCAAGTCCTGATGAGGCAGGAGACGAGGCCTTCCTGATGGCTCAGAGGCTCAGGGGCGTTCCTGTT
>JBBIPQ010000025.1:0-19907 GCA_037442785.1 Nitrospirota bacterium | reverse complement strand
TGTCAGGAATCTCGAAAAGATGAAGAAACTCCTTGAAGATGCCGATGCAGAAGGAATCGAACGGGAATTCTCAAAGGCACAGGAACTGAGGAAGAAAAAATGAAGGTGGCTTGTAAATAGCGCTACAGAGCCGCAGTACAAAAGTGTGACAGTTTTTGATAAGGAATAATTATCCCATAATCTAACTGTCGCTCTGAGGAATTTTCAAAGGCATGCAGTTGAGGAAAAGGATAAAATAGAATGGGAAGATTAGTTGAATTATTTCAAGATGTCCATATTGTCGAAAAGATTAAAAGGAAATTGCCTTATTTGTTTCAACTTGCACAGATAGAGATGTCAAGAGCAGGAAAAACAGGAATGGAAGTCGGGACGTTAAGAGAAAAAATAATAATTGCCTTATTAATTTACAAGTTTGGTGATAAAAATGTAGATACCAAAATCGCAATAACTGAGCCAGAGGTTGACGTGAAGGTCTTTGGTGAACCAATCTCTATAAAGACCCTTACAGGTAAAGGGTTTTCAGGAATTAAACTTGCTTGGACTGTAGATGCAAAAAGTTCTAAAGAATTTTTGAATAATTACAATCCTTCCTGTGATATCCTACTTGTTCAGATCAACTGGGATGACGAAGGCGGTTTTTACTATATTCCAAAAGAAGTTCAGAGAAAACATCTCGAAAAAATAGGTAGAGAAAATTACATAAAATTACCAAAGGAAGGGACAAATCCGAGAGGTATAGAGTTTAAAAAAGGAGCGATAAATTCATTATTATCAGATGCGGAAACAAAGAAGATATTAATTAGGTGGGAAAAGAAAGATATTGTTTATAATATGTATAAAAGATGGGTTGATCTCTGGAATGAGGACTAAGCATAAAACACAAAACGGCACAAAGACAAGCTCCTTTGGGTCTCCCGGGCGAATCGGCCATGATTCTTCGCCTTTTTATGCGAGCAAACTTTATGAAGGACTTCCACAAGAAGAAAAAATCGAATATAGAGAAAATATGATTTCTTCGGAATTCTTAAATAAAATTCTTTGCAAATCAAGCGAGAAAATGGATGAACTACCTGACAGTAGCGTTCACTTAATGATAACATCTCCGCCCTATAATGTAGGTAAGGAATATGATCGCAATCTCACTTTAAGTGAATATAGAGTTTTTTTAAAAAAAGTTTGGAGTGAAGTTAAGCGAGTTCTTGTTCCTGGTGGAAGGGCATGTATTAATATAGCAAATCTTGGTCGTAAACCTTATATTCCACTTCATGCATTTATTATTGAAGATATGCTTAGCCTCGGATTTTTGATGAGAGGAGAGATTATCTGGAATAAGGCTTCAAGCGGGAGTCCTTCTACTGCATGGGGTAGTTGGTTGTCTGCGAGGAATCCAACCTTAAGGGATATACATGAATACATATTAGTATTTTCGAAGGGGAGATTTAGCAGAGATGATTTCAAAAGGAAAAGCACCATATCAAAAGAAGAATTTCTCAATTTCACAAAAAGCGTTTGGACATTTCCAGCAGAGCCCGCCACTAAGATAGGACATCCTGCTCCTTTCCCTATTGAATTACCCTATAGACTTATTCAACTTTATACTTTTGAGGACGAGGTTGTTCTTGATCCATTTATGGGTAGTGGACAAACGGCACTGGCAGCAATTAGAACCAACAGGTATCACATTGGATATGAGATAAATAAAGAGTATGTAACACTGGCAGAAAGACGCATCGAGGCCTTTTTATCTAACCGACAAGAAAAATTGTATACAAGGTCATTAGATGAAGTCAAAATTAAGGCAGATTAATAATTATACGGACTTTAATGTGAGCGATTGGCCACTTGATTATTGGGAAGATGGTGAAATTCTTTTTTGCATTCCTTTACATTGAAGTTAAAGTAGGCCATGTTTGTCTGATCGATCACGGTCTTTCAAAGGCTGACAAAGGTAAAATAAGAGTTGAAGAGATATTGATTTTTCAGAAGTAAAGCCAATATATGAATCAAATAAAAGTCAAAAAAGCAAAATCCTTAAAAGGTGAGATTACTCCTCCACCGGACAAATCAATCACCCACAGGGCTATTATGTTTGCCTCCCTTGCAGATGGTAAGAGCATCATAAGGAATCCTCTCATGGCAGAAGACCCTATAAGCACAATGAATGCTTTCAGAATGATGGGGATCGAAATAACAGAAGACAGAGGACAGAAGACAGAGGACAGAAGTGAACGTTCAAAACTCCAGACCCAAAACCCTGAACTTATAATCAACGGCAAAGGATTATACGGCCTCAGAGAGCCGTTAGATGTTATAAATTGCGGAAATTCAGGAACCACCGCAAGGCTCATGTCAGGGATACTTGCTGGCAATCCCTTTTTCTCTGTCCTTACAGGAGATGACTCTCTCAGGCAAAGGCCCATGGCAAGGGTCATTAATCCCTTGAAGGAGATGGGTGCAAGAATAACTGCGAGACAGGGTGATAAGTATCTGCCAATGGCAATAAAAGGCGGAGAACTCAGGGCTATAAGATACGAGATGCCCGTTGCCTCTGCACAGGTAAAATCATGCCTCATCCTTGCCGGGCTTTATGCTGACGGCACAACGATTATCACAGAACCCCAGAAGTCCCGGGACCACACAGAAAAGATGCTTAAGGCGATGGGAGCTGAGATTACGGTTGAAGGTTTAACCATAAGTGTTCAGGGGTTCGAGGGTTCAAGGCTAAATCCAGTTAATATAACAATCCCTTCTGATTTCTCCTCTGCGGCATTTTTTCTGGTGGCTTCATTGATTATCCCTGATTCTGAGATACTGATCAAAGATGTCTGTGTAAATCCAACAAGAACAGGTTTGCTCGATGTGATTAGAGATATGGGGGGCGATGTCAGGGTTGAAAACATAAGGGATATGTTTGGGGAGCCTGTGGCTGATATATATTGCAAAGGTAACGAGAGCCTCAGGGCAGCAAAGATCGGGACCGAGATAATGCCTTCCCTTATCGATGAATTTCCGATCCTCTGTGTCCTTGCCACTCAGGCAGAGGGCACCACAGAGATAAGGGGTACCTCGGAATTGAGGGTAAAAGAATCGGACAGAATCAAGGCAATGGCTACAGAGCTAAAAAAGTTCGGGGTGGAGATAGAGGAATATGCCGACGGCGTCTCGATTACAGGAAAAACGTCTTTAAAGGGTGCAACCGTTGAAAGCTATCATGATCACAGGATAGCCATGTCCCTTTCAATAGCTGGCCTTATTGCTGAGGGAGAGACCATAATCAATAATCCAGAATGTGTTGATATATCCTTTCCTCAATTCTTTACTATCCTGAATCAACTGATCTCCTGAGGCTACCAATGAAACTTTCCCATTTTTCCCTTGTAAAATCTTGCTTGACAATGAAGTTCTTACTTTCTAAAATCTATAATGATTACACTAGTCCAGAATAAAGTTAGGGAGTTATTTAACGCTTATCCTGGATAGGTGTGATTAATTTATAAATTAAATTCAAACAAGGAGGAGTAACCCTATGAAAGTGCTGTATGAGTTTATTCCAAAATCAAACTTTCTTGATCTGGCAGAAGAAATCCACAACCTGCTGGATGGCTGGAACATCACTGATAGTGCCAGTGGTATTCCTGCGCCATCTGCCACTGCTGTAGCCTGTACACTTAAGACAAAGTACCCGGAGAAGATAGCACTACCAATGCTCATTACAAACTACAAAGGTCCTGTTGAGATTGGTGCTGTAGCCATTGCCTGTGAAGCAGTAGGTATTGATGGAATGGTGCCTGATCCAGGAGATGCACCCAGATATGGATATCCCATAAGGACAAAAGGAGATGGTAGTTGTGAACTTCTAACCGATGAGAATGAATTTGAAAAATTCAGACGCTCCACAGGTCCTGCAGAAGATGTCAGAGAATATCTAAGAAATGTTATAAAGATAAAGAACCTCAAATTAGGTTGTCTCGTAACCAGTCGGAGACCTGCTGAGGATTCCATTGCCCGTATAAAGGAGCCATGGGATTTTTGCTTTTTCTTGAGGTTAGATCAAGATTCTCTACCCAAATTAAAAGAAGTATCCGCAGAATGTAAAAAATTAGGCAAAGCTATATATCCATATTTCGTAGTAGAGACACCTAAGAATAAAAAGATCTTAGAAAGGATCGGGTGGAATCCCACAACGACCATGGAAAAGGCTGTAGAATTTGCTGAAAAACTTGAAGGAATAGTAGATGGGATAATTGCCACCTGCCTCGGAGATTTAGAAGGGGATAAAAGGTTGTTAGAGGTTTTACAGAGATTCAGACACACCCCAGATTAAGGTGTAAGTCAAAAACTCATACCTGCTATTTCCTTTTCTCAAGATGAAAAGGGCTGATAGGTAATGTCGTCTCTTGAATATTGTCAAGCCTTTAACTTAAAATTTACCATGTCAGTCCTTCAGGGTATCATAGAGAAGAAAAAAGAGAGGCTTCGCCATGCAAAGGCAAAGACCCCTTTACCAGAACTGAAAGCAGTTATCAGTAGTATTGAAGGTACAAGGGACTTTAAAAAAGCCATAAAGAGGGAAAAGGGTATAAGATTTATTGCTGAGATTAAGAAGGCATCTCCATCAAGAGGGGTTATAAGGGCGGTTTTCGACCCAGCAGATATAGCAGCCACTTATGAAGAAAAAGGGGTTGACGCAATCTCGGTTATAACAGAGGAGGATTTCTTTTCAGGTGATCTAAATTATATTGAGATCGTAAAGGAGAGGGTGACTAAACCCATCCTCAGAAAGGACTTTATCTTCGATGAATACCAGATCTATGAATCAAGGGCATACGGAGCCGATGCCATACTTCTTATCGGAGCGATCCTTGACAGGATACAGGCAGAGGAGTATCTGCATATGGCAAGAGAACTCGGGCTCTCCGTCCTCTTTGAGATTCATGATTACAATGATCTTGAAAAGGCCCTACTCGTAGATGCTGAGATTATAGGGATAAATAACAGAGACCTTTCTACACTTCAGGTGGACATAAACACAACATTTCTGTTAAAAAAGGAGATACCCTCTGATAGGGTCACAGTCAGTGAAAGCGGCATTAAGGAGAGGAATGATGTCCTGAGGCTTGAACTGGCGGGAATAGATGCCATACTTGTAGGCACATCCCTAATGGAGTCAGAGGATATTGGTAAAAAGATAGATGAATTACGCGGCATCTAAAGGAGGATAAATTAATGGGAGAGACGAAGATCATCCTTTCAGAAAGGGAGATCCCAAGAAAGTGGTACAACATAATGGCGGATATGCCGAATCTACCGAAGCCGCCGCTACATCCGGCTACACTCAAGCCGGTAAGACCAGATGACCTCTCAGCCATATTCCCGATGGCATTAATCGAACAAGAGGTAACAACGGAAAGGTGGATCGATATACCAGAAGAGGTTCTTGAAATATATGCCCTCTGGAGACCGAGCCCGATGTATAGGGCATACAGGCTTGAGAAGGTTCTCAATACCCCTGCTCGCATATATTACAAATACGAAGGGGTAAGCCCAGCTGGCAGTCACAAGCCAAATACATCTATACCACAGGCCTATTACAACAAAAAGGCTGGAATAAAGAGGATAGCCACAGAGACAGGGGCTGGTCAATGGGGTTCAGCAATGGCACTTGCTGGAAGCCTCTTTGGTATCGATGTGACTGTTTACATGGTTAAGGTAAGTTACAACCAGAAGCCTTACAGACGTATAGCCATGGAGACATGGGGAGCCACGGTTTATCCAAGCCCTTCAACAGTAACCATGGCTGGCAAAAAGATACTGGAGGCGGATCCTGAAAATCCTGGAAGCCTCGGCATAGCCATCTCAGAGGCGGTTGAGGATGCAGCAACCCATGATGACACAAACTATGCCCTTGGCTCTGTTCTGAACCATGTCCTTCTTCACCAGACCATCATAGGTCTTGAGGCAAAGAAACAGTTCGAGCTTATAAACGATTATCCTGACATAATAATCGGTTCTTGTGGCGGTGGTAGTAATCTTGGTGGTATCAGCTTCCCCTTTTTACAGGACAAGATAAACGGCAAGCAATTAAGGGTCATTGCGGTTGAGCCCACCTCATGCCCTACCCTTACCAAGGGAGAATTCAGATATGACTTTGGGGATACTGCTGGCCTTACACCCTTTCTTATGATGTATACACTGGGCCATGACTTTGTACCTCCTGGTATCCATGCGGGCGGTCTGAGATACCACGCTGACGCACCCCTTGTCTGTCAGCTTTATCACGATGGTCTGATAGAGGCTGTTGCATGTGGCCAGACCTCTGTATTCGCCTCTGCCATCACCTTTGCAAAATCAGAGGGCATTATTCCAGCTCCTGAAAGTGCCCATGCAATTAAGATTGCCATTGATGAGGCCATCAGATGTAAGGAAGAAGGAAAGGCCAGGACAATACTCTTCAATCTTAGCGGACATGGATACCTTGACCTCGCTGCCTATGCAGATTATCTCTCAGGTAAACTTGAGGACTATGAATATCCTGAAGAGAAGATAAAAGAGGCCTTATCCAGACTGCCTGTGATTGCATAAATGGTTAAGGTTAAGATCTGTGGAATAACCAATCTTGAGGACGCCCTTGCTGCTGTTGATTATGGGGCTGATGCGCTCGGCTTTGTCTTTTATAAGGGGAGTCCCCGTTACATCAGCCCTGAAGCAGCAAAGGATATTATAAGACAATTGCCTCCACTCATAACCACAGTTGGGGTCTTTGTGGACGAGCCAGTTGATCATATTGAGGATATGCTAAAAGGGATACCCCTTGATATTGCTCAGCTTCACGGTCATGAACCGCCTGAGGCATGTATTTTGAGCAGAAGGGTGATAAAGGCAATAAGGGTAAAGGAACTGAGCGATCTCGAACCCTTAAAGAGATACAGGGTCTCTGCCTTTCTCCTGGACACATATACACCCGAATCCCTTGGAGGGACAGGACAGATCTTTAACTGGGACATAGCTGTGGCTGCAAAGCAGTTCGGGAAGGTCATACTTGCTGGTGGCCTTAACCCTGACAATATTGAGAGGGCGATAAGATGGGTCAGGCCCTATGCAGTGGATGTAAGCAGTGGAATCGAAGAGGAAAAAGGAAAGAAGGACCTCAAAAGGATGAGGCTTTTTATTGAGAGGGCTAAGGCGTTATAGAGAAACCCTTTAGAGGGCCCATCACAACTTAAGGAAGCCATTAGCCAATAGCCAATAAGAGGAATAGGCGAGAGTCAATAATCTAAAAAGTGAGGGACGATTCTGACTTATATAGATTCGATTAAGGAAGGTATAAAGGTCATAAACAAGAACTGGCCACTCGTCCTGGTACAGGTCGGTGCAATGTTCTTGAGCATCCTTGGATTTTTTATCTTTATAGGCATACCCCTTGCCATAGCCTTTATCATCTTCGGGGTTGATCTCACATACCTTTCAAGACCTGATGATATCTTTAATCTCTTTAAGAGCCCCTCTGAACTTCTATCCCGATATTTTGGCCTGGCAATACTACTGTTGACCTCTTTCATCATATATATCCTTTCTATCTTTGTGATAGGTGTCTTTGTCTTTGGTGGTTCAATAGGAACCATAGCCGGGGCTTTGAAGGAAGCCAGACCATTTCATTTCAAGACATTCCTGACAGAAGGGAAAAGACTCTTTTTACCTCTCATAGGGTTCACTGCCATTATAGGTGCGGGTTTTCTGACCCTTGCCTTTATCCTTGGCCTGATTGGTGGCTCGATCTCTGCCATAGTATCCATTGCAAAGGAACATGAGGCAGCCCTTGCCTTATTCCTTGGCATCTTCTTTTCACTTCTTCTATTCGTGATGGGCCTGAGTCTTATAATCATTGTGCTATCCATTACGATTTACGGAGCCGCCATTATTGCACTCAATGGCAAAGGTCCTATCGATGCGATTAAGGAGGCGGTTCTACTCCTTTACAGGAGACCTCAAGGACTCTATCTTTACTGCATTATATTCATTGCCTTCATAGTAATCAATCTTGCGATAATCTTGATAGGGATACTGATGGGACTCGTGCCTCTCATAGGTCCGTTGCTTTCCTTTATATACCAGTTATCCCTGTATTTCCTTCAGAGTTACCTCGGGCTGATAATGATCGCTACCATCCTTGCATACTATCATTTAACGGTGTCCGGAGGAGATTCCATTCAGACCCCAGATACTTCTCCCTCAGAAGGGTCTCAGCAAGGATGGCCTCCTTCTCAGACAGATCAGACGGGACAAGCCTGATGCCAAATATCCTCTCAAAGGCCTCGGTTATAACCTCCTTTAACTCTATACTATTAAGTTCCATAAATGCCCTTAGGCCCTTCATCTCCAACGGATGATCAGGGGGTATCCGAAAGACCTTTCTCACAGTTTGTTCATCAACTGAATAAGGGATAGTCCCTTGCTGGAGGAAACCCTGCCTCCATCTCCTCTGGGCAGATCCTATTATCTTGATTCCTTTAATACTTATCTCACCGAGGGATGTAGAATTAAAACAGAGGGGGCTCCTCCTGAGAACATTCCCCTTTTGTCTCTTCTGCATCATATCCACATCAAGGCCCAACATCCGGAAGGCAGAAAAAAATGCATTACCTATGATAGAGTAAGTTTCCCTTAAATCACCAGATAAGCTACCACTATTTGTTGAAGACAAGCTATAGGTAAGCTCATCTCCATGGAGAATTGCCCTCCCACCTGTGGGTCTCCTGACAATAGGTAGATTGTTCTCGAGACAAAAGGCAATATCTATGTCACTGATCTTCTGAAAGTATCCAAGGCTGACTGAGGAGACCTTCCAGCCATAGAAACGCAGCGTTGGCGGAGACTCTTTATTCATTACTGTCAGGGCGATGGCCTCATCAATTGCCATGTTATAAAAGGCGTCCATCTTGCCTGAATCGATAAGTCTCCACTCAATCATTCTCGCTCGAGTACTATCCTTCTCTTAAGGAAAGAGACCTCCTTTATCTTACCCTCAAATATCTTCTGTTCTCCGAAGAGGTTTTTGAGAAACACCCTTCCATCCTCTGGCCTCAGGATATCTACGCTTTCAAGATATAACTCCTCGGAATCCCCTATTTTTACATATGCATTTGTGTCACACATAATCCTTCCTCCTTTTGTTTATTATACCATTGGTACATTACAGTGCAACAGTGTGGAGGGAGCCGGAGTTGGACAGCAGTGCTAAAAGACATGTTATAATTGATTGATGTTTAAACTATTCATCAGATTGATATGTCTTTCCATAATCAGCCTGATTGCCTTCCTGATCATATCCCTTTATAGCGGTGGAGAGAAGTTCAGGTGGTTTGGTAAGAAGGTAGAAGAAAAGACCGAGACCATTGGAAGGACCGCAGACAGTATAAAGGGTAAAGGCGAAAAGGCGATTAAAGGAATCGAAAAGGTAAAAGAAAAGATAAAGGATTTAACTGGCAAGGAATGAGATATATATTAGAGGCCGTTGGAATAGAAAAGAGTTTTTATACAAAGGCCGGGGAGCTAAAGGTCCTGAAGGGTGTAAATCTATCCATAGATGAAGGAGAGATGGTAAGCATAGTGGGTGCCTCAGGTGCCGGTAAGAGCACCCTTCTCCATATCCTTGGTGCCCTGGACAGACCAACATCTGGAAAGGTCCTTTATAACGGCATAGATGTCTTTTCCCGGGATAATGGTTTCCTTGCCCGATTCAGGAACGAGACAGTGGGTTTTGTATTTCAGTTTCATCATTTACTGCCTGAGTTTACTGCCTTAGAGAATGTGATCATGCCAGGACTTATAGCAAGAGGATCCATAAGGATCCCTGTAGAAGAGATCTTAGAGAGGGCTGAGAAATTGCTATCTGATCTGGGTTTGAATGAAAGAAGAAATCACAGACCAGGCGAATTATCTGGCGGGGAACAGCAGAGGGTTGCTGTTGCAAGGGCATTGATATTGAATCCAAAGGTTGTGCTGGCGGATGAGCCCACAGGCAACCTTGATACAGCAACCGGTGAAGAGTTATTCAACCTGCTCCTTAGGTTAAACAAAGAACGGGGAACTGCCTTTATCATCGTAACCCATAACGAGTACCTTTCAAGAAGATGCGGTCGGGTCCTGACAATGGTAGACGGACGGATTATTGATTAAGACCCTACTACCCCAGAAAATCCCATGATTTTCTGGGGACCCTACTTTTCCTGAACAGAGGCAACCTGTTCGATCGGTATAACTATCCATCCAGAATCAGACTCAAGGTGTATCTCAGTCTCCCCTATCTCCACAAGCCTTCCTGAATAGGATATATCATTCGCTGTCACCTCAACAACCTTACCAATGAGATACTCCATCATCTCCTGAATCTCCCATGAATCCTGATGGGTGTACCTGCAAAGGAAAACTCATCCCTCAACCTCTTCTCAATAAACCTGATATGTTCATCCTTCAGCCCCTCTGGCTGATTTGTGAAAACTACAAACTCTGGAGGTTCGATCCCTGTCTGGGTCATGTAATATATCTTAATCCTTTTACCCCTAAATGAAGGCATAACGATCTCTTCCTTCACCCTCTCAAAGAAACTGTTCAGTTCCGATGTCTTTATCCTCTTCCTCCTCTCATTCATTACCTTATCAATGAGAGGAAAGACCTTTGTGACCCTTTTCTTCTCAATGGCAGATACTGTAATAACAGGGGCATGGTTAAAAAACCATATCTCCCTCTCAAATTCAATCATGTATCTCTTATAGGTCTTCGCAGGCTCATCCACAAGGTCCCATTTATTAAAGAGAAATACTGCACCCTTCCCATATCCATGAACAAGACCTGCTATCCTTTTATCCTGCTCAACAATACCCTCCAGTGAATCGAGAACAATAATAGCGACATCACACCGCTCAATGCTCCTTATTGCCCTGACCGTTGAATACCTTTCTATCTGATAGGTGATTTTTGACTTTCTCCTTATGCCCGCTGTGTCTATCAGGAGATAGGGTCTTCCATAATATCTGCATACAGAATCTATTGCATCCCTTGTTGTTCCTGCCACAGGACTGACGATCATCCTCTCTTTGCCAAGAAGGGTATTGATAAGGGTGGACTTACCCACATTAGGCCTTCCGACTACTGCGATCCTTGGATACTGAATCGTTTGATCCTCAGGGCCTTTTTCAGGAAGAAGGGAAACAACCCTCTCCATGAGTTCGTCAAAGCCATAACCTGTGGCAGCCGAAAGGGGTAGCAGATCATCAACGCCAAGCTGATAAAAATCATAGAGCCTGTCCTCCTTTGAGGGTGAGTCGATCTTGTTAACAACGGATATAAACCTCTTACCGGATTCCCTCAATATCCTGGATAGCTCTAAATCTCCGGGATTCAGCCCCTCCTTGCCATCCATCAGGTGAATAATAAGATCTGCCTCCTGAATCGCATATATTGCCTGTTCCCTCACCTCCTTGAGGATATCATCGTGTGGCTCTGGATAAAAACCACCGGTATCAACAACTATAAAGGATCTGCCATCCCACTCAGCATCCTTATAATTCCTGTCCCTTGTCACGCCAGGGATGTCTTCAACTATGGCTTCTTTTGAATGGACCATCCTGTTAAAAAGGGTGGACTTACCCACATTGGGCCTTCCAACTATAACAACGAGGGGCTTTGCCATTGGTCCATGCAACCAGGGTTCCAGCGAGTCAGGAAGACTCTCTGGAAGCCATTGATTCAGAAGGAACGAGATGACCCAGTATCTTTCCTATGGTTTCCTTCAGATCCTTTCGATCAACCACCATGTCAATCATGCCGTGACTTAGCAGAAACTCTGCCCTCTGGAAGTTTTCAGGGAGTTGCTGTTTTATGGTCTGCTCTATGACCCTCGGGCCTGCAAAACCTATTAGGCTCTTTGGTTCAGCTATTATGATGTCTCCGAGCATAGCAAAACTGGCAGTAACACCCCCAAAGGTAGGGTCAGAGAGTATCGAGATGAATGGCACGCCCGCTTCCTTTAGTCTTGCTATTGCTGCAGATGTCTTTGCCATCTGCATAAGGGAGAATATCCCCTCCTGCATCCTTGCACCACCTGACGAGGCAACGGTTATTAAGGGGATCCTCTTATTATGGGCTGTCTCAGCAGCCCTCACGATCTTCTCGCCCACAGCAGAACCCATACTTCCGCCAAGAAATGAAAAATCCATGATGGCTATAATTACTGGATAGCCCTTTATCCTTGCCTCCCCTGTTATAACAGCCTCTTTTAGCCCGCTCTTCTTCTGGTTTTCCTCTATCCTTTCCTTATAAGAGATCGTATCCTTAAAACCGAGTGGATCGCCGGATGTGACATCCCTGTTTATCTCTTCGAAGGTATCTTTATCCACAAGTAACCCGAGCCTTTCCTGAGCACTTATCCTGAAGTGGTAATTGCACTTGGGACAGACCTTAAGGTTCTTATCTATTTCCTTTCTATATATAATCTCCCTGCAATTATCACATTTAACCCATAATCCCTCAGGAATCTTTATCTTTTTAGTTGATTTTGGCTCCTTTGACTTCTTGAACCAGGCCATTCATCCTCCAATCAGATAGCCCTTCTAAGGGCCATAACAAATTCCTCAAGTCTATCAGGTGATTCATTAAGCACCCTCACAATGGCACTACCCACAATAACCCCATCAGAAATTGCTGACAACCATGACGCCTCCTCAGGGGTTGAGACACCAAAGCCTATACAGACAGGTTTGTTTGTTAATGCCCTTATCTTTCTGATTGAATCCATTATTGACTCATCCTTCTTAAGTCTTGCACCTGTAATGCCCGTTATAGAGACATAATATATGAATCCGCTGGAGGCCTCTGCCACCTTCTTAATCCTCTCCTCAGTTGAGGTCGGTGCAAGGAGAAAGACCGTGGCAAGCCCTTCTTTCCTCGAAAGCTTAATAAGATCCTTAGCCTCTTCCGGAGGTAGATCAGGAATGATGAGCCCATCCACCCCGTTCTGGATAGCCTCCTTCACAAACCTCTCTTCTCCGTATTTGAATACCGGGTTATAATAGGTCATCAAAAGAAGGGGTATCCTGGTTAATGCCCTAATCTCTTTTACGAACTTAAGGACATTTTTTAAGGTTACTCCCCTTTGTAATGCCCTCTCAGATGCCCTCTGGATGGTTGGACCATCCGCAAGGGGGTCAGTAAAAGGGATACCCAGCTCAACCATATCCGCCCCTGCCCTTTCAAAAAGCAGTATGACCTCTCTGGTCCTGTCAAGATCAGGGTCTCCAGCCATGATATAAGGGATAAAGGCCCTTTTCCCTTTTTTCCTCAAATCATTAAAGACCTCCTCAATCCTGTTCATAATTCAATACCCTTTATCCTTGCAACATGCTGTACATCCTTATCTCCCCGTCCAGAGAGGTTTACGATTATGATCATATCTTTTGGGTGGGTTGGTGCGATCTTTACGACCTCTGCAAGGGCGTGGGCTGACTCAAGGGCCGGTATAATCCCCTCTGTCCTGCTTAATAATTCAAAGGCAGAAAGGGCTTCCTCATCTGTGGCATAGGTATATTCGACCTTACCTATGTCCCTCAGATAGGGATGTTCAGGACCTATTGAGGCATAATCGAGCCCCGCAGATACCGAATGTGTACCAAGGACATTACCGTCATCATCCTGAAGGAGATAACTCTTGCATCCCTGAAACACCCCTATAGAGCCTCCTGCAAATCGAGCAGCATGTCTGCCTGTCTGGATCCCTTCTCCACCTGCCTCAACACCTATCATCCTTACATCGTCATTAAGAAACTCATTAAATAGACCCATTGCATTGCTTCCGCCGCCAACACATGCTATCAAGACATCTGGCAGTCTCCCCTCCTCCTTAATGATCTGCGCCTTAGCCTCTCTTCCAATAACGGATTGAAAGTCCCTCACCATCATGGGAAAGGGATGTGGGCCAAAGACTGTTCCCATTACATAGTGGGTAGTCCTTACATTGGTAGTCCAGTCCCGAAGGGCCTCATTAATGGCATCCTTCAAGGTCCTTGATCCGGATGGAACCTCGTTCACCTTTGCACCAAGAAGCCTCATCCTGAAGACATTCAATGACTGCCTCTCCATATCCTCAGAACCCATATATATCTCACATTCAAGACCCACCAGCGCAGCACCAGTAGCAGTGGCAACACCATGCTGACCTGCTCCTGTCTCGGCAATCACCCTTTTCTTTCCCATCCTCTTTGCAAGAAGAGCCTGCCCAAGGGCATTATTGATCTTATGAGCCCCTGTATGGGCAAGGTCTTCCCTCTTGAGATAGACCTTAGCACCTCCAAGATGTTCAGAAAATCTCCTGGCAAGGTATAGAGGGGTTGGTCTTCCTATAAAGGTCTTTTGCAAATAGGAGAGTTCCTGTTGAAATGCCCTATCCTTTTTGGACTCTTCATATGCCCTTTCAAGCTCCTCAAGGGCTGGGATAAGGGTTTCAGGGACAAAACGGCCACCATACTGGCCAAAATAACCCCTACTGTCAGGTAACCTCTTTAGATTCTTCACCCATGTATTATATCATACTGGAGTTCCCAAAAAATTTTTGATTTTTTGTGGTAGCCGCTAAACCATCTTCATCTTTGCATCCACGATAATGGCACCTTTTGGATAGAGGATAATCGGATTCAGGTCTAACTCCTTTATATTATCCGTTACCATCATCTCAGAAACAGAGACCAATATGTCTATAAGGGCATCTGTATCAACCGGCAGTCGGCCCCTGTAACCCTTCAATAACGGGTATGCCTTTATCTGTCTGATCATCCATAAGGCGTTCTCCTTTTTTAAAGGGGCAAGTCCAAAGGCCACATCCCTGAATATCTCTACAAAGATACCACCAAGACCAAACATAACGATCGGACCAAACTGATCATCCATAACCCCTCCCACTATAACCTCAAGCCCCCCTGGAGCCATCTCCTCAATGAGGACACCCTTAGAATCTTTTATCTCAAAAAGCTCTGTTACACTCCTTCTAAGGGTCTCCCTATCATTTATTCCCAGCCTTACACCACCAACATCTGTCTTTGATGCCCTCTTCGATGAGGAGACCTTTGCCACAAGAGGATAAGAAAGGATGGACGCCCTCTTGACAATATCCGACAGGGGAGTTCCCTTTTCAGCATAAAAACCCCTTGGAACTGAGAAACCCTTCTTCCTCAGAATTGCCTTGGCCTCATGTTCGAGTACGATTCCGCTTCTTTCCATAATTTTAGTTAGTCGCTATGGCTGATTTGCCTCTTCCCTAATTTTAGACCATCCTATGCAAACACAGCAATCTCCTCGATAGTATCCAGATCCGCCGCTTTTCCATTTAGAGAGAGATACAATCCTAAATGACCTTCCTCTGTAAAGTCAAAAAAGAGTTTCTCTTGGGTCAGGAGCGAGACCGAATAGGCAAGGTCATCCAGTTTCTGCATGAGCCCCTCGATTGACCTCTCTTCGAGATCGTATATCTCCAGTATATCGATAATCTCATCAATATCTCCAGTATTGTAACCCTCAAGGAGACAATCCCCTGAGATACCTCTCTCCTTTGCCTTCTTGATCTGGTGCCTCAGCCTCTCAAGACAGAGTCCATAAATCTTTGCTTCTAACATCCATACCTCCTGAGTTTTTTCAGTTTAAAGCAACTACCGTGCCAACCTTTCCGCGCTTCTCGCTACAGTGCATCCGAGCTTCCGCACTTCCGAACCTTCCTGACTAAAATTTTACCATACTGTATATATTTTATACATAAACCCTATAAACCCCATAAACTCTGTTATACTAACCTGTGCGAATCCTTAAGAGACTATATGACTGGGTTCTACACTGGGCAGAAACTCCTTACGGAACGCCTGCCCTGTTTCTGCTCGCCTTTGCTGAGTCATCATTCTTTCCAGTGCCTCCTGATGTGCTTTTGATGGCCCTGGGCCTCTCGATCCCAAAGAGGTCCTTCAGATATGCTACTGTTTGTAGCATTGCCTCTGTCTTAGGTGGTGCCTTTGGCTTCCTGATCGGCCTTCAGTTCTGGGAGATAGGGAAAACCATACTATTCAAGTATATTGATCCTGAGGCCTTTGAGGATGTCCGGTACTACTTCCAGAACTACGAGGCCTGGGCAGTAGCAATTGCGGGTTTCACCCCAATACCTTACAAGGTCTTTACAATATCAGCGGGATTCTTCAGGGTGGACTTCTCGGTCTTTCTGATCGCCTCTCTAATAAGCAGAAGTGCCAGGTTCTTCCTTATATCAGGGCTTATCTTTTATTTCGGGCCTTCCATAAGGACATTTATAGATAAATATTTTAATCTCCTCACTATACTCTTCACTATATTGCTTATAGGAGGCTTTATACTATTGAAGTTTATACTTTAAAGATTTATAATTCTTTATGGAGATTTGTCCTGTTTGTGATCAACCCATTGATAAATGTATATGCTGTCCTGAATGAGGGCATGTCTGTCTCCTGGATCTTGGAGAACCATTCTGCCCTGTATGCAGACCTGCCCCGTCAGAACAGACACCCCAAAAAATCCTTGATTTTTCGGGGACCCCTATAGAGGGAAGGTCAGCAGTCAGGAATTACTACGGACAACGAGATTAGATATCTCAGAGGTGATGAAGGAAAGACTTGAGGAAGATAGGGATTGAATCTATTACACCAGGGATGAGGCTTGCCCGGCCCATCACAAATGAGTCAGGCATAACCCTCTTTGGAGAGGGAACGGTCCTTGACGAAAGGTCTATTGAAAGGATAAAGACCCTTGGGATCGATTACATATATATCGAGGGGACCTCAGCTCCGGTTCTTCCCCTTGAGGAAGAACTCCACAGGCTTGACAGTAGATTCAGCAAGGTCTCAAACGTCCCCTATATGACCACCATTAAAACAGCAGTAAGGGAGTATATAACCTCACTATATGAAGATAAACGCCAAGCAGATCAGGGATAGGATTGAGCAGATAGACAGTATCCCCACAATACCTGTTGTGGTGAGGAAACTCCTTAAGACCGTTGATTCTCCATCAGTATCCCTTGGTGAGATCGGAGAGATCATCACAAAGGATCAAGCCATTACAGCAAAGCTCCTCAGGATGGTCAACTCCCCTATTTATGGATTTCCAGGAAGGATTTCATCGGTATCCCAGGCCCTGATACTCCTTGGTCTTAATGTCGTAAAAGGTATGCTCCTTGGCATATCTGTCTTTGAGATGATGGAAAAGACCATGGTAGGGTTGTGGCAACATTCCCTTTGCACAGCCATGGCAGCGAAGACCATGGCAATAAAGAAGGCTATCAAGGACCCTGAGGAGGTCATGGTATCAGCACTTCTTCATGATATAGGAAAGGTGGCTTTGAAGATAAAGTTTCCAGAGGAGTATAAAGAGGCAATATCAATCTCGGAGAGAGAAGAAAAACTGATAAGAGAGGCAGAGGAATCAATCTTCTCAATAAGTCATGCAGAGGTTGGTGGATGGCTTGCAGAGGCATGGTACTTCCCTAAGGGTCTGGCAGATCCCATAGCCTATCATCACAGACCAATGCTCTCAAAATATGCACCGGACCGCACAGCCATAGTCCATGTGGCAGATATACTCGTCCGTGCTCGTGGGGTTGGTTTTGGTGGTGACAATCTGGTTCCTCCTGTCAATGGAAAGGTCTGGGAAACCCTATCACTCTCCAGAGATGATATAAAGGATATCATGATAGTAATTGACGACACATCTTCTGAGGCAGAAGGTATAATGCTCTGATGGAGTTTATCCTTATAATCGGGAAGGAATCCAGTAAGCTAAAATCATTAAAGACATCCTTATCAGACCGTTACAGGCTCCTTTTCTTAGAGAACATTTCAAAGCTCTTTGATCAGTGCCTCACTGACATGCCTGATCTTATCATAATAATGGATGGTGATATAAATGACAGGATTGTTGCATCCATTACCAGGAACCTGAAGGCAGATCCCCTATTCAACCATCTGCCTGTTCTTGTTATTGTTGATGAGATAAGACCATGGAATAGCCCTGAACGGGAGATATTCTTTGATGACTATATAAAGGCACCCTTAGACAATGACGATCTGCTTTTAAGGTGTCACCTCTGCATAAATAGGGCAAAAAGGTTTCTCGAGATAAACCCCCTCACCAAACTACCCGGAAACATATCCATAATCAAGGAGATACAGAAAAGGATAGACGACAATGTTCCCTTTGCCCTATCCTATGCGGACATCGACTTCTTTAAGCCCTTCAATGACAAATATGGTTTTTCAAGGGGTGATGAGGTTATAAGACTTCTTGGAAGGTTGCTAACGAATATAGTGAAGATGCATTCTCCGGATGAAGGTTTTGTGGGTCATGTTGGGGGCGATGACTTTGTCTTTATAATCCCGCCCGAGAAGATCGAGTCTGTTTGTGAAGAGCTAATAAGACATTTTGACTCGATAATACCTGGTTTCTATGATGCAACAGAAAGGGAAAAGGGATTTATTGAGGCCACTGATAGGGAAGGCAATAAAAAGGTCTTCCCCTTTCTCAGCCTTTCCATTGGGGTTGCCCATAACAGATACAGAAGATTCTCGCACTATGGACAGGTCAGCGAGATAGCCACAGAGCTAAAGGTCTATGCAAAAAAGTTTCCTGGCAGTTGTTACAAGATAGACAGGAGAAAGGGTTAACAGATTAATGGCCACCCCAGAGGGGTCCCATGCCCATTTAACATTTATCTTAGACCACTGCTGTCCAAAATAAAGTGACAGAGGTTATTTTAATGGGCATAAGACCTCAAAAACACAAAAGAAAGAAGGGTCTCATGCCCATATAATATTTATTGGACAGATGTGATCTTAGACAGCAGTGATATAGAACAGATTTGATGTGTTATAATTCATTATGAATCCAAATTCACCTATTGCTTTCGCACCTCTGAACTTCCGAGCTAAGTCAATCTGTCTTCTGATCTCTTTCTTCTGTCTTCTGTTCTCTGTCCTCTGTTCAAATGTCTTTGCTCAGGAAAAAAAGGAAACCCCAAATGACCGGAAGGGGACACCAAAAGCTCAACGATCCTTTGGAGACCACCGAGAGGTGATCGTAATAACAGTAGAAGGTGTCATAAACCCTGTCTCGGCGGAATACATAACAAAGAGTATAAGAAAGGCAGTAAAGAACAATGCAGAGGCCCTGATCATTGAACTGGACACCCCTGGAGGATTGGATACCTCAATGAGAAACATCGTCAAGGAGATAATAGCCAGTGAGGTGCCTGTTATCGTCTATGTAGCCCCAAGCGGTGCAAGGGCAGCATCAGCTGGAGCATTCATAACCCTTGCAGCACACATTGCTGCCATGGCTCCAGGAACGAATATAGGGGCTGCCCACCCTGTAGCACTCGGGGAGAAGATGGACAAGACCATGGCAGAGAAGGTCACGAATGATGCTGCAGCCTATATAAAATCCATTGCAGAAAAAAGGGGAAGGAATGTGAGATGGGCTGAGGATGCTGTAAGGAAAAGCATATCAGCCACAGAGACAGAGGCACTGAAGAACCACGTAATAGATCTGATTGCGAGGGACGTAAACTCCCTTTTGAACGAGATTGATGGCAGAAAGGTCCAGACCGTCCTTGGAGAAAGGATAATGAGGACTCGGGATGTCTCTGTAAATCGGGAAGAGATGAGCCTGAGGCTAAAGATACTCGCCCTTATAAGCGATCCGAATGTTGCCTATATACTCATGCTCCTGGGTTTTTACGGACTGTTCTTTGAACTTACAAATCCAGGGGCGATCTTTCCTGGCGTAATAGGAGGCATATGCCTGATCCTGGCCTTCTATGCCTTTCAGACCCTTCCAGTGAATTATGCTGG
>JBBIPQ010000024.1:0-20074 GCA_037442785.1 Nitrospirota bacterium | reverse complement strand
CTCTATGGCATTTTGAGCATCATCGCACACATGCACCCATACTTCATCGTTCCGTGTCCCGATATTGCGTCTCTTGGTGGTGCCTAAAATTCCTAATTCTACTGCTAATGCCTTCTCAAGTAAGGCTCGCATTTTTCCCTTTAAGGAACTCCCAGGGATATAAGGCTCACGGGTAACTGGATCTCTTACTACAGGTGAGTCAATTGCACCAATCTCCATGTTTTCCTTTGAGGCTCCTATATGTAAGCCTGTAAGACACCCGATTTTACCGGTTATCTTAATTTTGCCAAGAATATGTTTATCCATTTTAATTCTCCCCTCTATAGAATTTATGATATGCAATTATTGATTCAACGAATCTCAATAATTGTTCAAATTGTTCATAACCCTTACTTCCTTCAATTATTGCTGGTTTTAGAACATCGTAGAGAAAAACAAGATCGCGATCCCTTCCAGCAGAATAGGCTATCTTGACTTGTTGTAATAGGACATCTGCACCATTGAACATATCTTTAGTGGTATTAGCTTTAATTTTTCTTAAACTATCCAAATATCTACGGATTTGCGATGTACTAATATCGTATGCCTTCAGTAAAAGCCCCATCAGTTCAGCACAACTATTAAGAGCCTCAGCTGCATCCTTAGTTGGCATGCTTAATTCAACTTCATCATTTTTTCTTTTCTTTTTTTCAAATTGAAAAATATTGGAAATTTGATCTATGACAACACTATGAAGTTTTGCTTCATATAAATCTTTTTTTAAATCCTCTTTTTTCTTTAACAATTTTTTCTTATCCTCATCTGTAAAATGAATTTTAAAGTCATTTTCAAGATTTGAGAGATTACTACTCCATTCGGATTTGTTGGCCTTTTTATTATATTTTATGGCTCGCATTGCAACATTATATTTTTTAGCCTTTATAATAGCTTCTTCAAGCATTTTCATTACCTCCTTTCCTCATAAGCATTAAAGTTATAAGGGTTGACAATTCAGTTATTTTCCACTCTTTTTCATTGCTATTCATAATTACCTCCTTTGTCTTTAAAATATCTTCTGGATTACTTCCTTTAAACTTTGCCCTTGCTAAAAGATATGCAGCCTTTGGAAGTATAAGAACGCCTTCTTTGTTAAACCTCCTTGCAAGAGATAGAAGTCTGTAAAAGAATGTCTTTGGGATCTTGTTTTCGTCAGTGGCAAGATGATCTTTTTGGGGTTTCAAAAAGTTCTTAAAAAGTTTAATCCTGTCTATAACATTTGGAAACATATCCCATTCAATTCTTTTGTCATCAAATATCCCTAAAGCATTTTTTCTATCTTTTTTAGCCAGTTCTTCCAGTTCTGCTGCATCCCGGGCAAACTGATATACTGGATAATGTTCGTGATTAGTAGCAATGCCGCCCGATACGGTTATAAATTTATTGCCTGTAAATTTCTCAAAATACCTTCTTATGTCATAGGCACATTCAAGAACATCAAGCCAGTGTCCGATAATGAAAAGATCATCGCCACCTGAATAGACAATAGAGAGCTTACGTCCCTGTGTTTTTACATCTCTATCTGCAATATCACAAGGCTCAATGGATTTGCCTTCTGCAATTGCATTTAAGTGATATTTAAAAAACTGATTAAGCCCTTTGGAGATTGATGCCATCCGTGAAAATGTCCTATCGTCTTCTGGTATCGCAGAGGAAAAGATTTTTCCGAGGTTGTCCACATCCATCCTTAACACCGCAATCCTATTCATTCCATAGACAGAGAGTGCATCAGAGAGCTCTTTTATTTCATCGTGCTGGTATATACCAAGTGGAATATAAATAGAGTTGTGGTGAGAATAGTGTTTAGCATTCTGATCATTTACTCTATAAACAGCCTCTGCATCTTGATGTAACTCTTTGTCCCATCCCATCTCAATCTGATAATACCAATCACCAATTTTTATTGAAGTATCAGAGCCATGCAAAAGTTTGTAGATAACAGGATATTCACTTTTTGAAATTCTGGATAAAGCTTCACCTAATTTATACTGGCCATAACAGGGTTTACAAACTTTAATAGTATCTTCATCCCTTACTAAATCAATAAGTGATAAATCCTCCCTAAAGCAAACTTCACAGTACTCTCTACGACAGTGCTCGTGCTGACCTTCTACTTTTAGAATTTCATAAAGTCTATTTTCCCATTTTTTCTTTTTTAATAACTCAAGTTTATGTGATAACTTTTGCCACACAGGAACAGCATTTTTAAAGCCTTCTTTTCCAAAAGAAACATGAGCAATATGTATCTGAAGACTTCCCTTAAACTCCTCAAAAAGAAAATCGTCAATCCTATTTCTGACATCCTCAATAGCTTTTATGGCTGATGGTGTATTATGAGAGAGAATATAAAAATGCCCACCCCCTGAAAATATTATATTGCATCTTGTTAGATTTAAAGCAGTTAATAGTTCAGATATTACATGTTCTAAAAGCAGTTCAAGATAAAATGATCTTCCTTTAAGGGATTTAAGTGCACCCTTTGATGTGATAGTATAAATAAATTTTTGCACGCCTGAAATATCTCCGCCAATTAATAGATAAGGCTTTTCATCAGGAGATGGATTGAGTATTTCATTGGTAAGCAATTCATTATTATTCCATTTAGAAGAATATGTCTCCTTGTAAAAATGATACATGCAGCCTGCTATGGCAGCAGCAAGCTTGCAATGATTAAAGAGAGATATATCGGGATGTTTTTTTATTTCCTCTTGCTTTTCTTTGAAAATTTCACGGGTAATGGAAGGGACATTGCTCAGGTGTTTTTCAAAGAGCATTAAAAGGAAATTTATGCTGTAAGGTTTATAAGACCAGGCAGTTTTAAGGTCTTTTTCCAAATCTTCTCTTATTTTTTTATATGTCTCTTTAGTTATATCAGGTTCGTTAAAGCTTACAGACTCCACCTCTGCAGTTTTTCTTAGCTGAAAGTATGGGATTTCTGTTAGTTCTTCTAAAAGATTATTCGGATTTCTGATCTTAAAGAAGGGCGATGCAAGAGGCGTGAACATCTCCCACCTTCCCTTTTCAATGTTCTCCTCTTCTTTTCTCTCCATAGAAGATAGATTATCCGCCTCATACCATATAAGCCCATAATTTGATTCAAAAACTTCTTTATCCTCTTTATGATGTGTTATTGTTGCATTAATAGCAAAGTCATCTTCAAAAAAATTATTTTCTTTAAGCCATTCATAACCCCATTGTCCATGGGTTTTTGCAAATGGATATTCTTCACTTCTCTGTATGAGCTTGCCTATATCATGCAGAAGAGCACCCTTCACAAGATTATCAAAATCATCCATTTAATACCCCCAGATTATAATAAGAATTTTGTATTGTGTCCATTTTCAGGAATATGAATCAATCTATTCCTCGTGGGGAAACTATAACAACTACCGCTGACCCCATAGGCCCGCTCAGCAAACTTACCAATATCATGCAAATATCCTGCAAGGGCTATTTTGTAAACCGTTTCATCCATCCCTGCCCCTCCACTCATATAAAGGATTCAGATTCGATTACATTTGTATCAAAACATCCATCTTTTCATGAAAATCACTCCACCCTTATCTTTCCCTTCTCTACCCTTACCCCATATCTACTGCTGCTGTATTTTCTTACTGTCACTATTGAATAATAGGGCAGAATGGTTTCATCGTTAAGTTGCTCTTTTATGGTTCTGTTTATCTTGCTGATGCCCTGTCTGATCACATCTATTCCCATCCCGTCTTTCCACCTATTGAGCAACTCCTCGCTTTTAAGAGGCTGATTCTTATAAATCTGCCTGTGATACTTTACAATTTCTTCAAGGGCTGGCCTGTCAGATAATTCAATGTGGGATTGGTAGCAATCGGTACAGTCAAAACAGTACGGCCTTTCAAGATGTTTACAGTACTTTTTTTTCTGCATTAAAAAAACCGTATATAGTGATAGATGCATTGGAATCATCTCGATTAGTTTATCCCCGATATGGATAACTCGCTCAGCAAGGTTTATTCGGATGGTTGGCTGCATTGTTGCTATGTCTATCTCTTTCTGACTCTCTGCAACGAGTTCCCTGAATCCTTTACCGTGCAGGGAAATCTTGTTGCCCAATCTGATAAACGACAGTTCAGCAAGCTGTATCTCTGCATCTTTTGTGTTAAGCCTTTTTACTGTGCCGTCAGGCATGCGGCATTCAATAACTTTATTCTTTTTCGGTTTATAAAAGAATTCAGGGTTTGATTCAAATTCTGGAGATACGAGGACATGATAAAGTTTATCCCAAGGCCTTCCGAAAAGTTGGAGGGCGGCTCCCAGATAAAAGCTCATCGTCTTTCTTCCACCAGCAATGGAGCAATGAAGGCGCGCTTTCATGTCTTTTGACTTTTCTCTGATAAAGGAGGTAATGGTGTCCCCGATTGCCTCGTTTTCTTCTTCAGTCCTGATGTCCTCTAAGGGGTTGCCCTGGGAATCCTTGACTATTATGAATGATTCACTGGTCAGACCTTTAAGGGGTATGTTAAATTCCTTTGACATGAGGGCAAACAGATCCTTCCGTACAATGGTATCCTCTATTCTTCTCCTGCCAGTTTCTGTGGTTATGATGTGGATCTCTTCAGGATAAACGGGCGGTTCACAGTGGGCAAGGGCATATACCGTTTCGGTAATAATCTGAGGAGTTGCTCCAGCAACAAATATAAAGATCTCTTTAAAGCTATCCACCACTGAAAAATCCTTGCACTCAGTTTAAACAAATTATAATCCAAAATAATCTGAATGGCAAGATAAGAAATATTTCAGAAATATTTCAAATTAAGGTTGTTTGAAAGGGTAAAAATCAAGTAAAATAAAATAGCTTGGGAGCGGATAGGGTTCTGGTGTCCCTCCTGGACTTCAAATCCAGTGTTGCCGCCCAAAAGGTGGCAGGGTGGGTTCGATTCCCACACGCTCCCGCCAGGTTACTCGATAACCTGATAACCCAGTTTTTCTATGCTCTCTTTTGAAATCTTAAATATATCCTCTTGTCTTGTTTTTGAATCGTCAAAGCTTATCACAATCTTTCCGCTTTCCACATCAATTGATTCAACACCCGGCATCTTTCCTATGAACCTTCTGAGGGCAAGAGAGCATTCGTCACAGAATTCTTTTTGAACATTTAGAAAGAGCTTCTTCATTTATAATCACCTCCTGTGCCTATTATATCATGAGGCTGTATTAACGAATAGGTTTCAAAGTCCGTCTGGCAAGTTTGAGGGCCTGCAATGTAAAATAATAAAATGACAGTAAGGAATCGAGGAAGAAAGGTAATCGTCGGCATGAGCGGAGGGGTGGACTCATCTGTTACTGCCTATCTATTAAAAGAAGAGGGCTATGAGGTTGAAGGTCTGAGTTTTATTCTCTATGAAGCAAGGTTGAAAGGGACGTTCACGGGTTGTTGCTCAATTGAAGCTATTAATGATGCCCAGAGGACAGCCGAGTCAATCGGGGTAAGCCATAACCGGCTTGACCTGAGGGATGAATTTATGGAAAAAGTAATAGACCCTTTTATCGATGCCTATTCAAAAGGCCTGACCCCGAATCCCTGTATCCTCTGTAATAAATTCATAAAATTCCCCTATCTATTAAAGATAGCCAGTGAAAAGGGTGCTGAGTTTATTGCAACAGGTCATTATGCGAGGGTGGAGGGTGATGGTTTTCCGTTGTTAAAAAAGGGGATGGATCTGAGGAAGGATCAGTCATATGTCCTGTATGTCCTCAAGGAGGATGAGCTAAAGCAGCTTGTCCTTCCTCTCGGATACAGAAAGAAGGAAGAGGTAAGAAAGATTGCCCTTTCACTCAATCTTCCAGCAGCTCGAAGGCCAGAGAGTCAGGAGATATGCTTTATTGAGGATAGGAAATATTTCAAACTCCTTAATAATATAATGCCTCCTTCGGAGGGCCCAATTATTGAGGCTGAGACAGGTAAGGTACTTGGAAAACATAAAGGTATTCATCTATTCACTGTAGGGCAGAGAAAGAGGCTTGGTATTTCCACAGGGAAACCCCTGTATGTTGTAAGGATCGATCCAGCTGAAAAGGCAGTCTATGTTGGGCCCAGGGAAATGGCACTTCAGAGGGAATTCCACGTTGTGGATATCAACTGGCTCATAAGAAGAGAGGATTTTTTGAATACACGAATCTCAGAGCTTGGAAGGCAGTTTCGTGCAACCGTTAAGGTTAGATCAATGATGAAGGATGAGCCAGCAACTGTGACTGTGCTGGATCGATATACAGCAAGGGTTTGTTTTGAACAGGCACAATGGGCACCAGCCCCGGGACAATCTGCTGTCTTTTATGACGGTGATACCGTTATAGGAGGAGGGATAATAAGATGATTACAAAGAAATTTTCACTGGTTTCTGACGAGTCAAAAAGACTTGTTGAAACCTTAGTATTGCTCCTATTATTTTTTATGTTATCCAGCTCATCACTCTTTGCCTTCACTGACAGGCCAATGAAGGTGATAAATGACATCCCGATTGCAGGGTCTGGCTTAAAGGAGTTCAGGTTCATAGTATTTGGGGATTTCAGGACATCAAGAAGAGATAGGCCATATAATGACAATCTTACGAAGATATTGAGAGAGATCGAAATAATACGACCTGATCTTGTAATAAGCACTGGGGATGCCTATTATGGTTACGGTGGCACCTTCGAGAGATTCAAGAATGAGATTGACTATTTTGATGCCATGACTCGCAGGCTTTCCATTCCATTTTTTAATGTCATTGGCAATCACGAGGTTGCTGGAGATAGCACAAGAGAGGATTATGTAAGGGAAAGATTTGGTAATCTCTATGGCTCCTTTGATTTTGGAAATTCTCATTTTATTATATTGAACACTGAGGAGAAGGGCAGAGAGGGTACGATTAAGGGAGAACAACTGGAATGGCTCAAAAAAGACCTTGAAAGTAATAGAGGGATGGAGAACATCTTTGTCTTTATGCACAGACCGATGTTTTCTGCCGTTGACCCGGAGCTTATATTTGGAAAATCCTTCAGGGATATGAAAAACAGGGATTTCCTTCATTCATTATTTAAGGAATTCAAGGTTAAAGCTGTATTCGCAGGCCATGAACATCTATATGGTGAGACCATAAAGGATGGGATCAGGTATTTTGTCACAGGTGGCGGTGGTTCACCCCTTTATCAGTCTCCTAAGGGTGGAGGATTTTTTCATTATATCGTTGTCAATGTAAGGGGTGAAGATATTGCCTTTGACCTGCTCGTCCCTGGTACTATATATGTCAGGACTATTGCAGGAAATGATGGTTTTGAGGAGAGATCCGAGATAGAGATTTCAAATATCTCATACTCTGATCTGTATCTAAAAAATATCCCTGTTATAATGCCCCGGGCTAATATTGAGAGATACAGGATCAAAGCTTACGGTATCACAGTCAGGAACGAAAAGAAAGACCATGATGCGAGGATATTAAAGGTGAGAGATAATAAGGATGGATCAGCCTTACTGGGTATTGAGACATCCGTGCCTGCAAATGGACTAGTGAGGATTATCGTAGAGGTTGATATTTAGAAGGGGGGACATGCCCCCCTGATGGATTAAAGTTTGAAAGGATTCATGAAAAGGATTATAAGGACCACGACAAGGGCATAAATAGCAAGTGACTCTATCATCGCAAGACCGATGATAAGAGTAGTCGTGATCTTTCCTGATACCCCTGGATTCCTTGCAACCCCTTCGCATGCCCTGCTAAGACCGATACCCTGACCGATTCCGGTACCGAGTGCTGCAAGCCCTATAGCAAGACCGCAGCCAAGTGCAGCAAGGGCATAATAGAAGATCTTTGAATTGGTTACACCTGTTGAAGGTGCTGCTGCCTCTTCAGCAAAGGCTAGGACCGCAAAGGAAAAAACGAAGATCAATGTGAGTAACAGGGGAGATAAAAATCTTCTCATCGCTATTCCTCCTTTCTAAATAAATGATTTAATGTGCCTCTTCAACAGCGCCGGCAAGATAAAGGGCTGTCAGAAGCACAAAGACAAATGCCTGAATAACACTTACTAAGACGCCAAGACCAAGTATCGCAACAGGTACAACAACAGGGGCGAGCAGCCCGAGGGCAAAAAGTATCATATGTTTTGCAATCATATTTCCAAAAAGCCTTACAGAAAGAGTCACGGGTCTAACCAAATGGCCGATAAATTCCACAAAGAACATGAGAATCATAAGCGGAAGTGCTGCTATTGAGCGTATTGGTCCGAGAAAATGATTGATGTATTTGAAACCATGAACCTTTATCCCATAATAATGAGTGGCCAGAAACACAGGCACTGCCATGGATGCTGTCATGTTTATGTTGCTCGTTGGAGAGGCAAAGCCAGGGATCAGGCCCATGAAATTACATATAAGTATATACAGGCCTATAGTTCCTATGAGCGGGAAGAAATGTCTTCCCCAGTGATGACCTATATTCTCATCAGCAAGCTTGAGCAAGGCCTCAACAAGCACCTCCATGAAGTTCTGGGTTCCCCTTGGAACAAGTGCCATTGAGCCCCTTATTGCCAGTGATACGCCTATCAGGATAACCGATGCAAGAAATGCATAAGATACATAATGGGGCACTACATGAGGATTTACAATTATGTCCATTAATAAGGATTCTTCCTGCATTATATCCCTCCAATTCAGGATTCATCATATAGTAATAGAGAAGGATTCAAAAGTCAAGACTTTAGGCATTTAAAAAATAAATGACTCTATGAGTTTTAGGCAGGACAGAGATGGACGACCCTTTCTATACCTGATAGATCCTTTATTATGGACAAAACCTTAAGGTTGTTCTCCGTTGCTATATCAATTACCCCTTTACTATCTCCCACCTCGAGGAGGACGGTTCCATCCTCGGCTAAGAAATCCCTGCACTCACCAAGGATCCTCCTGTAATAATAAAGACCATCATGCCCTCCATTCAATGCCTCAAGGGGCTCCCAGTCCTTTATCTCAGGCTGAAGGGACTTTATATCATCACTTCGTATATATGGAGGGTTTGAAACAATCAGGTCAAACCCTACCATGGGGATCATTGATCTCAGAGGCTCATAAAGGTCACCCCTGACGAATCGAATATTCATGGTATTATTTAATCGGGCATTTTCTTCAGCATATCTGAGGGCAACCTCTGAAATGTCTATGCCGAAAATGGTTACCTCTGGAAAATTTTTTGCAATTGCTATAGCTATGCATCCGGTGCCTGTGCAGAGATCAAGCACATATCCCTTCTTATTTTTTAATGTTCTTATGGCCTCCTGGGCAAGGATTTCTGTCTCAGGCCTCGGTATGAGAACACCCCTGCCTAAATTAAACCTTAAACCGAGGAATTCAACATAACCAAGGATGTACTGGAGGGGTTCTCTCCTTGATCTTCTAATAACGATGGAGTCTATCCTTTTAGCATCCTCCTCTGTGATTTCATATTTGCCTGAATAAAGGGAGGTTTTGTCGATGCCAGTAGCATATGTTATTAATATCTCTGCTTCCTTGGGAGCATCCTCTATTCCAAAGGATTTAAGTAAACGGGATACCTCCCTGAATTTTTCCAGGGCAGTCATTGAAGAATAAGGCTATGGCGACTACGCAGCAGCCTTGGCAGCCTTTTTTGCCGCAGCAGCCTCAAAGACCTCCCTGGCATTGAAGGTTCCATCAATTGCCTGAACAGGACACTTGGCAGTGCAAATGCCACAGCCAATGCACCTCTGCTGGTCTATGGAGTGCTTTTTCTTTGGCTCACCAGATGCGGCATTAACAGGACAGACCTTTGCACATATCTGGCATCCGATACAGTTGTCCATAACAAAGGCCTTTGACCGATGCGGTATAAAATCCACGATGGCGCCTGTAGGGCATGGAGAAACACAGAGTCCACATACCTTACACTTATCAAGGTCGATCCTTGAAAGGTTTGTCGTAATAGACGGTGCATCAAAGGGACATATCTTTACACACTTGCCACAGGCAATACAGCCAACTGAACAATTCTTCTTTGTCTCAGGACCCTTATCCTTGGAATGACAGGCAACAAGGACCTGTCTTGATGCAGGCAGAACCTCAATGACCTTTTTTGGACAGGCCTGTTCGCATTTCCTGCAACCAGTGCATTTCGTTATATCTACAACGGGTAAATGATCTTCATTCATCGTTATTGCGCCAAAAGGACAGACCCTTGCACAGGTGCCATAACCAAGACACCCATACATACAGGCCTTGTCTCCTCCTCCTGCGAGGACAGCGGCCCTGCAATCCTGAACCCCTTCATATTTGAACCTTTTTATAGATTTCGACCAGCCTCCCTGACACATTATCCTTGCAAAATTTGGCTCTACTGCTGCAGCGGCCTTTCCTGTTATCCTCGCCACTGCCTCAGCCACTGTTGCCTTTCCTGGAGCACAGAGATTGGGCGGGACCTCTGGTTTTGTGACAACTGCCTCTGCATACCCCTGGCATCCTGCAAAGCCGCAGGCACCGCAGTTTGCGCCAGGCAGGACATCCCTTACCATCTCGACTTTAGGGTCTACCTTAACAGCAAACTTCTGTGCAGCAAGAGCAAGGCCTATTCCGAAGATTGCACCAAGACCTGCGAGGAATATGAATGTAAAAGTGATAAGGGACTTAAAGTCAATAGGACCTGTAACCTCAACCGCCCCTCCGACGCCCACCTTTGGAATAAGATAATGAAAGGCCGAGAAACCCTGAAATAGCTCAAAGATGTCCATTACTATCTTTTGAAGGTCATACATCACTCTCTCCTAATTTTTAAAGTATTATCTTTTTTTATTATATCCTATCAGGATAAAAAATTAAACCCCCATTAAAGCGTTATAAGCCCTGAGAAGCCTAAAAAGGCAAGGGCTATAAGACCAGTAACTATAAAGGCTATGGGCAGTCCCTGAAATGACTTTGGAATATCCGCAAGTTCAAGTCTTTCCCTGATACTTGCCATTATGATAAGGGCAAGGGCAAAACCAACACCCGAGCCAAGACCAAAGGAGAGGCTCTGAATAAAGCTGTAACCCTCTCCTGCATTTATCAAAGGGACTGCTAGTATTATACAGTTTGTCGTAATCAAAGCAAGGTATATGCCGAGCTTGTAATAGAGACCAGGAGAGACCTTTCTCATTATTGTATCTGCTGCCTGAACAAATCCTGCGACTATTCCTATAAATATAACTATCTTCAGGAATGTTAGATTAAGAGGTATCATTATTGCCTTGTAAACAAGCCAGCTGAGGGCAGCACTTATGACCATGACAGCCGTGAACGTTATACTCATGCCTATGGCTGTCTCCATCTTCTTTGTTACACCAAAGAATATACAGAGACCAAGATACCTGGTGAAGACAAAGTTATTTATAAGGGAAGCAGCTATAAATAATTCAAAAAGGTTTTCCATCTTTCCTCCTAATGACCTCCTCCAGAGGCACCGGTGCCTCCAAAGAACTTGATATCTATCCAGTTAAATAGGCCCATGAGCAGACCAACAGCAAAGAATCCTCCAGTTGGAAGTATCATGATCAGGAGCGGCTTAAATTCTACGATGGGAAATCCCCAGATCGATCCCTTACCAAGCAATTCCCTGAAAAAGCTAATAACTATAAGGGCAAAGAGAAAACCGATTCCCATCCCAAGTCCATCAAAAAAGGAGGGAACCACCCTGTTCTTGCTCGCAAAGAGTTCTGCCCTCGAGAGTATTATTGCAAAGGCAACAATGAGCTGTATATAAAGCCCCATCTGTTTATAAACATCCCTTGCAAAGGCGGCCATGAGGAGGTCTGTAACAGTGACCCAGGTAGCTATCACGAACATGTATGAGGGTATCCTTACCCTTGGATGGATAAATTTTCTTATAACAGAGATGGTTACATTTACCATTGTTTGCACAAACAGGACAGCGATGCCCATAAGAAAGCCATTTTTTACGCCACTCGTCACGGCAACTGCCGGACACAGGCTTAGAGCAACCCTGAATATCGGATTCTCTGCAAAGATGCCATTCTTTATCAGATCCCAGTAACTCCTATTATTCATCCCTTTGTCCCTCCCTGATACTTCTCCTTCAGAAGCTTTACTGCCTCCCTGACACCATTTGTCACGGCCCGGCTTGATATGGTAGCACCTGATATCGCCTGTATCTTGTCTGTAGTCTCTGTCTTTACAACCTCAAGCTGCTCAAGGGATTTACCCTCAAACCTTTTCTTGAAATACTCCTGTTCGATCTCATCACCCAGACCAGGTGTCTCGCCATGGCTAAGGATGCTTATCTTCCTTACCTTTATGTCAGGGTCAACAGCCACGAGTATGCTTATATAGCTTGAATACCCCTTCCCATATGTTGATGCTATATAGCCAACTGTATCATTCCCCTTTTTGCCCTCATAATATTCTGCATGCTTGTGAAAGGGTTCCCACTTTCCTGCCTCTGTTATCTTTTCTGCCTCGGGCATCAACTTCTTGAGGGCCTCCTCCTTCTCCCTCTTCTGTGCCTCAGCCATGATGGGAGCGGTCTTTGCAAAAACACTTGCCATAATAATGCCAGCTGTAACAAAGATGACAACAAGGCTCATGGTTATCTTTATCATCTCCTTCATTTTCCCGTCTCCTTCTTCTTAACAAATCCGAAGACCTTTGACCTCATCTTTCTGTCAATGAGAGGTGCAAAGCAGTTCATGAGTAATATAGCAAACATAACGCCCTCAGGGTATCCACCCTTTAGCCTTATGAGCATGGTTAGTGCCCCACAACCTATTCCAAAAAGTATCTGTCCCCTTCTTACAGAAGGACAGGTAACATAATCAGTTGCCATAAAAAAGGCACCGAGCAACATACCTCCGCTTAAAAGATGGATAATCGGGTCTCCTGCAAAGAATAATAATTTTCCCGTGTGAGGGTCCTTTCCTCCAAATATCCAGGCCAGGAGTGCTGCTGTGCCAAGGAAGGAGATGGGTATGTGCCATGTAATATATCTTCTGTAAAGCAGAAAGGCAGCACCAATAAGGAGGGCGATCGCAGATGTTTCGCCTATTGAACCCGCCCTGTGCCCGAGTAGCAACTGCGAATATAGGTGAAGTTTATCGCCGAAGACCTCAATGAGTTTATTTAATCCTTCTTCCTTCAGTATGCCCAGGGGTGTGGCCGTGGTTTTTGCATCGAGGGCAACGAAGGCTGCTGATGGTTCAGTCCATATGGTCATGGCCTTTGGAAAGGATATAAGTAGAAATGCCCTTCCTATCAGGGCTGGATTGAAGATGTTGTAGCCAAGCCCTCCGAAAAGCTGCTTTGTTATGATGATAGCCACAATAGAACCGATTATTGGTATGTGAATAGTGAAGGGCTTTATAGACCATAATGAGGATGGAAGATTCATGCCGAGCAAAAGGCCTGTGAGAAAGGCGCTTCCATCGCTGATGGTCACCTTTTTCTTCAATGCCTTCTGGACAAGATATTCTGATAAAACCGATGTTATAATGCACAGGGCTGTAACAAAGACGGCCTTTGGACCAAAGAAATAAGCTCCCATAACAAAGGCAGGCAAGAGACTTATGTTTACGCTCCACATTATTCGGCTAACCGTCTCTTCATCCTTTACATGGGGGCTAACGCTTACTATTAATTCCCGTATTGTCTCTTCCTTCTTTATTGCCTCCATCATGCCTCCTGAGCTAAGGTTTCACAAGAGATTTGCCAAGTCTTATAAGCTGAACTATCGGCCTCTTTGACGGACATACATAGGCACAACTGCCGCACTCAAAGCAATCAAAGAGGTTGTAATCCTTCATATCCTCATAATGTCCCTTCTCAGACAATACACTGAGTATTGATGGCATCAATCCCATTGGACATATATCAATACACCTTCCGCACCTGATACAGGGTTTAAAATCCTCCGCGTGTATGACCCCCTCCTCGGGTATTGCGAGTATGCCTGATGTACCCTTTGTTACAGGCACATCAAGAGTGCCTAAGGCAAAGCCCATCATTGGCCCACCAGCTATAACCTTTCCAGCACCATTAACAAACCCTCCGCAGTGATTAATCAATTCGGATATTAGGGTTCCAATCCTGACCATCAGGTTAGATGGCCTCCTGATCCCCTCACCCGTAACAGTAACCACCCTTTCGATAAGGGGCTTACCAAATCTCACAGCCTCATAGATAGCAAAGGCAGTGCCTACATTCTGGACAACCGTTGCAACATCCATTGGAAGACCTCTTGGAGGCACTTCCCTTCCTGTAATAGCCTTAATAAGCATCTTTTCAGCGCCCTGGGGATACTTAACCTCAAGGGCACATACCTCTATATTCCTATCACCTGCTGCTGCCTCCTTCATCCTTTCAATCGCATCAGGTTTATTGTTCTCGATGCCTATAAATCCCTTGTTAACACCTAAGACCTTCATCAATATCCTGAGCCCCTCGATTACCTCTGAAGGTCTTTCGATCATCAATCTATAATCTGCTGTAAGATAAGGCTCACACTCAGCACCATTTATGATCACTGTGTCAATGGGCTTTTCCTTTGGTGGGGATAGCTTCACTGCTGTTGGAAAAGCAGCACCTCCAAGTCCAACTATACCCGCATTCTTTATCTTTTCCTTTAATTCCTCGGGCTGAAGCTTCATGTAATCAGGATTATCCTTCAGGGATGTCCATTCCTCGCTTCCATCATTTTCAATCACAATGGATGTTATCATCCTTCCCATGGCGTTAGGAAACTCTCCTATTGCCACGACCTTTCCTGCCACTGAAGAGTGAACAGGAGCAGAAACAAAGGCAGTTGGTTCACCTATAAGCTGTCCTTTTTTTATCTCCTGACCGATTGTAACAACAGGCTTACAGGGGGCTCCTGTATGCTGGCTTAAAGGGATTACAACTCTCTGTGGAACAGGGGCAGGCAAAATAGGACTATCTTTAGCAAGTTCCTTCTTGTCAGGGGGGTGAATGCCTCCCTGGAATGTAAGTAGACCCATCAGGTCCCCTCCTATTAAAAAATGAAGGCCTCTTCAAAAAGGTCTTATTTTAATACCATGATTGAAATGAATATGTCAAGCCTGAAATTTAGGTTTGTAGTTGGAGGGGGGATTCTAACAGAGCGGGTTGCTGGTAATTGCTTGACAGATGGGTGAGTATTCTAAATAATAATGGGTAATAGCAGATATGGAGGGATGAGATGGAAAGGGTTTTAAGCGGAATGCAAGCAAGTGGCAGACTTCATATTGGCAATCTTGTTGGCGCACTGCAAAACTGGGTGAGGCTTCAGTCACAGTATGATTGCTATTATTTTGTTGCTGACTGGCACGCCCTCACAACAGGATACGCGAAGCCTGAATCTATAAAGGATTCTACAGAGGACCTGCTCATAAACTTTATTGCTGCGGGGCTTGACCCTGAAAAATGCACGCTCTTTATTCAGTCCCATATCCTCGAACACGCAGAACTACATCTTCTCCTCTCAATGATAACCCCACTTGGATGGCTCGAGAGGGTCCCAACATATAAGGAAAAACAGCAGGAATTAAAGGACAGGGATCTTTCAACCTATGGATTCCTCGGCTATCCAGTGCTCCAATCAGCGGACATACTGATTTACAGAGCTAAATATGTACCGGTTGGAATAGACCAGTTTCCTCACCTTGAGATAACAAGGGAGATAGCAAGGAGATTTAACTATCTCTATAAAGAGGTATTTCCTGAGCCTGAGGGACTTCTTACGGAGTTTCCAAAGGTGCCTGGCACAGACGGCAGAAAGATGTCAAAGAGTTACGGAAATGCTATATACCTTTCTGATCCCCCTCATGTGGTGGAGGAAAAATTAAGGACGATGATGACTGACCTTGCCAGGAAGCGAAGGACTGACCCTGGGGATCCCGAACTTTCACCAGTATTTCAATTGCACAAGATCTTTTCTTCGAGGGAGGAGTTAGAAGAGGTCGCCCACGGATGCAGAACAGCAGGTATAGGATGTATAGATTGTAAAAAGATACTGATAAAGAATGTGTTTAAGGTTATGGAGCCGATATGGAAGAAGAGAGAGGAATTGCTGAATAATAGGGGATTACTCAGGGATATTACAGAGAAGGGCAATGAGAAGGCAAGAAAGGTGGCTCAGGAGACAATGGAACTCGTGAGGGGTTCAATGGGAATAGGCAGGTTTTGATTCAAAGGGCAATTATTACATCTCGGTCTGGGTCTACAGAATTCCTTTCCTACTCTAACAAAAAGGGCGTGATATTCGTTGAATAATGAGACATCTTCATCAAGTTCTTCATGGAATAGCATCTGGTATTCATCATAAGAGGCATTGAAATCCATGATCTTATGCCTTGATAAAACCCTTCTCGTATAGGCATCTATAACAAACATGGGCTTATCAAGGGCATAGAGAAGGATCGAATCTGCTGTCTCAGGCCCTATTCCGTTAATTGAAAGAAGATTCCCTCTCAAGGAATTAGTCTCTTCCTGTCGCATCTTCTTCATGCTTCCTTTGTAATTATTCATGAGAAATTCCACAAATGCCTTGAGTCTTTTTGCCTTTATGTTAAAGTAACCTGCCGGTCTTATTAAAAGGGCGAGTTTCTCCAAGGGCATCTCAATAAGCCTTCTCGGGTTAAGGGCATTAGCAGCCTTCAGATTATCTATTGCCTTTTCCACATTTGCCCAGCTCGTATTCTGTGTCAGGATCGCACCAACAGCGATCTCAAAGGGAGTGTCTCCAGGCCACCAGTGCTGAGGACCGTAGAATGAGAAGAGCTTATTGTAGATTTTTAAAAGATTATTCATTTTTGCTAATCCTGTACACAAATGCCAGTATCTCCGCGACTGCCTTATAAAGCTCGGGTGGAATCTCCTGGTACAGGTCGAGGGTTGATAGGACCTCAACCAGTTTGGGGTCATCCCTTATGGGTATGTTATGCTGCCTTGCGATCTCTATTATCCGTTCGGCTATCTTGCCAGATCCCTTTGCAATTACCTTTGGAGCCAAATCTCTCTCGGCATTATATCTTAGAGCAGCAGCCTTTTTAAAATCTCTCTTCATAAATTACACCTTAATGTCTATCCCTTCAGATATGTCAGTCCAGAGAGTCTCGGCATTGAGTTCCATGACATTAACGGCCTTCAGATTTAAACCCCTGTCAGCAAATGATCTCTGAAGCAGATACCTGTTATCCTCCACAGCCTTCCGAAAACCAGCATCCTCAATCATAAAGGAAACAAAAAGGTTTTTCCCATTCAGAATGATCGTCACGGTGACACTTCCGTATCTCTCAAGGTTTAGATTTATCCTACAGGAAAAAGGGGCTTCTTCCTTTTTATCTGACCCTTTTTTGAATAATATATCTGCGTCCTTTAAACCATTCCAGATTAAAGGGAGAAAGGTGTAAAAGGAATCTGTAATCTTTGAAAGGGCCTGGAAGGCCTCTATGTCCCTGATAAGGCTATTTACCATCTTATTTGCTGGTTCCCTCTCTGCCAGCCTTAAGAGATTAGCCTTAATATCATCCTTCAGTAATAGAGATAGTTCTTTTTCAGGGTTTTTACTATCCAGGGCCATCTTCATCCTGGTCTCAAAAAGGATACCAGAACTCTCGAGCAATTCCTTTAAGAGACCTTCCCCTGATTGACCAATAAGGCTTTTAATTTCCTTAAGCCCGATTCCTTCCCTGATAAGATGGTCTAACCCTTCGGTCATCTCCCCTCTATTTAGTTTAAGTTTCCGTAAAAGTATCTCGACAAGTCTTGACTTTATATCCAGTGGTAAAAGGGATGGATTATCATGGATTGTTTTCAGCAATTGATGAGTAAGTCTTTCAAATCTATCCGTTCCTTTTTTAGAATCCCCTATCCTTTCGAGACCATGAAGTATGGGTTCTAATTTCGCTTTAAGATACTCGAAGGTCTTCTCGCCAATCTCATCATTCATAAGTTGCAGTTTCAAAATATCCCCACCCATAGCCCCCTTTACCTGCAGGGTCAGTTTCTGTCCCGTCTCAAAGGGTATCTCTGACTTAACAGGTATGAAAACCCCTTTTATCTTGAGCATTATGTTTCCTGAGGATAGAATATTCACAACCTCGGCCTTGACGATCTCACCGTGAATGAGCTTGAGACCTTTGAGGTTAGCTCCCGCAATAGACAAAAGGGTTGACTCGTGATTAACCCTTATCACCCTATTATTTTAGCATGGACCTTGCCTGTTCGACAGTCCTTTGAAAGATTTGATATAATTCTCCATGCTCCGCTTCTTCACGGCAGGCGAATCTCACGGAAAGGCCCTTATAGGAATCATTGAAGGGATACCAGCAAATCTTTCCCTTTCCCCAAATGACATAGACCCTGAACTTAAGAGGAGACAATCGGGTTATGGAAGGGGCGGGAGGATGAAGATAGAGTCTGATCATGCAGAGATACTGTCAGGTGTCAGATGGGGGAAGACAATTGGCTCACCAATTACCCTTTTGATCGAAAACAGAGATTTTAAAAACTGGGCTGAAGGTATGTCTATAGATCCTACCCATGCTGGATCTATCCCTCCTGTAACAAGACCAAGGCCAGGCCACGCAGACCTGGCAGGGGCGATCAAATATCATCAAAGGGATATAAGAAACATACTTGAGCGTTCAAGTGCTCGAGAGACGGCAATGAGGGTTGCCCTTGGATCTGTGGCAAAGAAATTTCTCGCTGAGTTCAAGATAAGGATCGGAAGCTTTGTGACACAGATAGGAAATGTGTCTATTGACCTGAGGAGCCATCTCCTATCAGACAGTGAACTTATTGATGCCTTTCATAAGGCTGAAACTTCCCAGGTAAGATGTCCGGATGAGATCGCAACACAGAGAATGGTTGACCTCATTGAGGATGCTATTAAGAAGGGTGATTCTCTTGGAGGCGTCTTTGAGGTCTTTGTGGTTGGGCTTCCAATGGGACTTGGGAGTCATGTCCAGTGGGACAGGAGGCTTGATGGACGGCTTGCACAGGCAGTTATGTCAATTCAGGCTATTAAGGGTGTTGAGATAGGTTCTGGTTTTGATATGGCAGGTCTGTCTGGTTCGGAGGTGATGGATGAGATCTTTTATAACCTTGAGGCTTCAGGTTTCTATAGAAAGACCAATAATGCTGGCGGTATTGAAGGGGGAATGTCGAATGGCATGCCAGTAATCATTAGGGCAGCAATGAAGCCCATCCCAACCTTGAGGAAACCTTTGAGGTCAATAGATATAACTACAAAAGAAGAGATAGAGGCTGCCTATGAGCGATCTGATGTATGTGCCGTTCCTGCAGCCTCTGTGATTGGTGAGGCAATGGTTGCCCTTGTGATAGCCGATGCCATGCTTGAGAAATTTGGTGGCGATAGTATGACCGAGGTTAAGAGAAATTATGAATCCTATCTTGATTATGTAAAGGGATTTTAACATGTGATTGAGCGATTTCATGGTTTAATGAATCTTTCGGTGATTGATGAAAATTTGAAAGGGGTTGTGTTTTCTCGGTCTCATGCCCATTTAATATTTATCTTGGACAGATGTGGAAAAGAGTGGTCCATGTAATTAGTTTAAATTAAAAAACTTTACAGACTTTACAAACTATCTGAACCTTTGGAAGAGGATAGGACAACAGATAAGTTTTAAAGGAGGGTAAATAGATGAGAATTGATGAAAGCATAAGATTGTTTCTTAATGAAATGTCTAACAAGCTGAGTTCTAAGACAGTTCAAAAGTATGAATATGTGTTAGAACTTTTTCATGACTATCTTGCGGGTTACGCCGAACTATCTCACGAGGAGAATAAAGATGGAAGTATCGTTCTAACCGCTGATACTCAAGAACTATATGATGGACAGGTCTCAAACTTCCTTGAATGGTTTCTAATCAGGAAGGTCATCGGACCCGCATGGTTGAACACTTCAGCTCCAGGAATCATGCAAAAATACATCAAGTGGCTTGACAAAAATGGGCTCCTTGCTGAAGGCGCTATGGATGATGTTATAGAAACCACTAAAAAAGCTGCCAA
>JBBIPQ010000023.1:0-20266 GCA_037442785.1 Nitrospirota bacterium | reverse complement strand
ATCATCCTATTTTTAAGGAGGGCATATGGAAAATTTATCTCCTGAGATGAGGCGCTTTGAGAGAAAACCTTACACAAGACCTGTCAACTTTTCCCTGAGTATAGGGAACTCAAAATCCACAAATGATCTTAGCGGTAGAATAATAGACATCAGCACAGCAGGTTTTGGCATAGAGACCGATTACCCACTTGCACCTGGACATACCTTATGGCTTAATGACGGCACTATCAAGGCTGGCACAGTAAGATGGGCTATGAGGTTCAATGACCGATACAGGGCAGGTATCGAACTCAAGGATGATAGAGAATTATTCATAGAAGAGGGTACAGAGAGATATCGAATACGCCTTGATGAGGAAACAGACAGATTCATAAGCCGTCTTGAACAGTTAGATAAAAGATGTCAGTCGTCTGTAAAAAACGAGGCCATCCTCATGGAAGTAAAAAAGATCATGGATGACATGATATCCTTCTGTAAGGAATTTGAGGAGAGGGCAGGCTATAACAGGGACGAGTTGAAGAAGATCATCTCCCGCTTCCATAGAGACACCAATCAGATCCTGTCAAAAAGCTATTGTATAAAAAGGACGAGGATATGGCCTCAGGGGTATCAGGGGGATTATAAGACCCTTGAAACCATTTACAGAAACTCCCCTTGCTCGGATGGGCTGGGATAGGGGTATCAGGGTGATTATAAGACCCTTGAAACCATTTACAGAAACTCCCCTTGCTCGGATGGACTGGGATATTATCTTGACCTCTGGGCCCTCGATACACCCCTCGCACATGCTGTAAGGAACAGGATAAAGAGGCTTGAGAATATATTGAGGGAAGAGATAAAAAAGAGGTTTGCCCCAAAGGTGCTGAATGTTGCCTGTGGCTCCTGCAGGGAATTAATAAGTATCGCTAACGAGATAAAGGATAACGAAGCAAGGATAATCTGCGTTGATAATGATAACGATGCCCTGAACTTCGCGGAGACAAGGCTCAGGAGCATAGGTATAGATGACCATATGGACTTTAGAAAATACAATGCCCTCAGGATGTTTGATGACGAGACCAATCTGATGGAGTTCGACAGGCAGGATATAATCTATAGCGTTGGCCTCTTTGATTACCTTCCCGATGAGTTCCTTATAAAGCTCCTCTCAGCCCTCTATAACCTCCTTGATACCACGGGAGTGCTGATAGCTGCCTTTAAGGATGCAGACCGTTACAGATCCCAGGAATATCACTGGATCCTTAACTGGGATGGCTTTCTGCAGAGAAATGAAAGGGACTTCAGAAACATCCTCTATCTTGCCGGTATTCCTGAGAGTGCGATAAAAGAAGAAAGGGAAGAATCAGGATTGATAATCTTTTACAGGATCTCAAAATAAAATCCTTTCTTAGCAGAGTGATATGGGCCTACTCTCTGGAAAGGTAGCGATTATAACAGGGGGGACGAGGGGCATAGGAAGGACAATCCTCCTTACCCTCTGTAGAGAAGGTGCCCTGTGCGCCTTCACATATATCTCAAATAAGGTACTTGCAGAATCCATTATAAAGGATATAGAAATGACAGGGGGTAAAGCGATCTCTGCTCAGGTAGATGTCCGTGACTATGATGGTGTAAAACAATTCATTGAAGATGTCAAAGATAGCTTTGGAAGGCTTGATATACTCATTAACAATGCTGGAATAACAAGAGATAAGTCTTTACTTATGATGAGCAGGGAAGATTGGAAGGATGTAATTGATACTGACCTTACAGGTGTCTTCAATGTGACCCGTTCCTGCATCACAACCTTTCTCAAACAAAAAAGTGGTGTTATTGTAAACATCTCATCCTCAAGCGGGATCCATCCCCTGCCTGGACAGACCAATTACGCCTCTGCAAAGGCAGGCGTGATAGGCTTCACAAAGGCACTTGCAAAGGAGGTTGCCCCATATAACATAAGGGTAAATGCTGTTGCCCCTGGATTTGTGGAAACGGATATGACAGGAAAGCTCAGCGAGAAGTATAGAGATAAACTGCTAAAGACAATCCCTGTTAGAAGATTCGGGATGCCTGGGGAGATAGCAAGGGTCGTTCTTTTTCTCTGTAGCGATGAGTCAAGCTATATAACAGGACAGACCATCGAGATCGATGGGGGACTCGGCCTCTTAGGTTGACCATGAGGATTGTGATAACAGGCATAGGAATCCTGTCTTCCATAGGCATAGGCAGAGATGGCTTCTGGAAGGCCCTGATTGATGGAAGACAAGGGTTCAAGGAGATTACACTCTTTGATACCTCCCCTTTTAAGGTGCACGTTGGTGGTGAGATAGAGTTCGACCCTGTTGAATTCCTTGGAAAGAAGGGACTGAGAGACCTTGACAGGAGCACGAGATTGGTCTGCTCCGCTGCAAGACTGGCAATCGACAACAGTGGACTTATCATTGACGAGGAAAATACACATTCAACAGGGGTCTCGATAGGCACAACCTTTGGAAGCCTTCACAGCATATCCCAGTTTGACAGGGTTGGTCTCATTGAAGGGCCGAAGTTTGTTAATCCCTCCCATTTTCCAAACACGGTCATAAACTCTCCCGCAAGCCATATATCGATTAGATTTTATATTAAGGGCTTTAACACAACCATCTCTACAGGCCTCTGTTCAAGCCTTGACGCAGTTTTCTATGGGTCTAATTTCATAAATATGAAAAGGGCAAAGGTTGTACTGGCAGGAGGTGTTGAGGAGTTATGTGAAGAAACCTTCACGGGCTTTTATATGCTTGGCTGTCTCTCAGGCCTTGATGGTTCAGAACCTCTATGCTGTCCCTTTGACAGGAGACGAAACGGGCTTATCCTCTCGGAAGGTGCTGGAGTCATTGTCCTTGAGGAAGAGGAAAATGCGATTATAAGAGGAGCCGATATACTTGCAGTTTTAAAGGGATATGGTAATTCCTTTGACCCAGAAGCAGAGATTGGCTTTACCCACAAGGGGGATGGATTAACAAAGGCGATAAGTATCGCCCTCAAAGAAGCTTCCCTCCTACCAGAGGACATAGACTGCATTATATCCAGTGCCAATTCAACAAAAGGTCTTGACAGAATGGAGACGATGGCATTGAAAAAAGCCCTTGGCAGGGAAGTTTACAGGATTCCGGTAACATCGATCAAATCGATGACCGGTGAGACATATTCGGCATCTGGTATCCTGTCCCTTATAGCAGGAATTGAGATACTTAAGAAAAACACAATACCACCGATCCTTAACTATAAGAAAGCGGACCCTGAATGTGATCTCAATCTTGTCAAGGATTCGCCAAAGGAAACAAGGGTCAGAAATATCCTTATAACAGCGGCTGACCCATACGGACAGAATTCCGCTATTATCATTGGAGAGAATTAAATTGATTGACTTTGAAGGCATAAAGAAACTCATCCCTCAACGATTCCCCTTCATCATGATAGATAGGGTCATAGAGATAGAACCGGAAAGCCATGCCATTGCTATTAAAAACATAACAGGCAATGATATACTCTTTCTTGGCCATTTCCCTGAGAAGGCGGTGTATCCGGGAGCTGCCATAATAGAGGCGATGGCACAGACCGCAATAGTGCTATTCGCTCACGGTAGAAAGAAGGAGACAGATAAACAGCCTCTCTACTACTTTGGTTCTGTAAAGGCTCGATTCCTCAGTCCTGTGACTCCAGGGGATCAACTAAAAATAAAGGTTGTCAATGTGAAGAATCTACCTAATGGAGCCTTTGTTACAGCAGAGGCCTCTGTTAATGATAAAAAGGTCTCCGAGGCAGAACTGGTCTTCAGTGTAAAGGATGAGTAAAAGGGTAGTCATAACAGGACTCGGTGTGATATCCTCCATTGGTATTGGATGGAGGGCATTCTGGGATAGTCTCCTGAAGGGAAAATCAGGCATCAGCCCTGTCACATCCTTTGACACATCAAAACACTTTACCCACAATGGAGGAGAGGTAAAAGACTTTAAGCCCGAAGAGTTTATTCCCATTGAATGTATACCCTATATCAGCAGGGCTTCCCAGCTTGCCATTGCTGCAGCAAAGCTCGCTCTTGAGGATGCTCATTTAACCAGTGAACTTTTAAGTAATGCAGGAATTTGTATTGGTCTTACATCAGGCTCTATTCAGGTCATAGAACACATAAATGATAGACTGATTCGCGATAATAGGGTAAACGAAAATCTAATATGCCAGCTTCCTGTGCACTCGCCATCAGCCCTGGTTGCTAAGGAATTGAATATTAAAGGACCGAACATGACCATTTCTACAGCCTGCGCTGCTGGGAATTATTCCATAGGCTATGGCTTTGATCTTATAAGGTCAGGATTATCCACGATCGTGCTTACAGGAGCATCGGATCCTTTTTCAAGAATATCCTTTACAGGTTTTAACCAGTTCAAGGCTGTTGCTCCTGAAAGATGTCAGCCCTTTGATAAAAACAGGAAAGGGATGATGGTAGCTGAAGGGGCAGGGATAATGGTCCTGGAATCCCTTGAAAGTGCATTACTTAGAGGGGCTCAAATATATGCAGAGGTCCTTGGTTACGGCCTCAGTTGCGATGCCTATCACATGACAAGCTCTTCTATTGAGGGAATCATCAATTGCATGAGGAGGGCAATGAAAGAGGCAAAAATTATACCCGATAATGTTGACTATATAAGTGCTCATGGAACTGGCACTATGACTAATGACAAAAATGAATGCGCAGCTATAAAAGAGGTCTTTGGCTCCAGATACAGGGAAATCCCCATAAGCTCAATTAAATCCATGCTTGGCCATACAATGGGAGCAGCCTCTGCCCTTGAGGCAATCGCCTGTGCCCTGGCCGTAAAGAATGATATTATTCCGCCAACCATTAATTATGAAACTCCTGACCCCGAGTGCAATATAGACTGTGTCCCAAATATTGCCAGAAGACACACCGTTAATATAGCCCTTAATAACTCCCTTGCCTTTGGAGGCAACAATGCCTGTCTGGTCATAAAAAAATTTAAAGGATAAATATAGAAGGAGGATCCAGTATGGAAAATGGAATCGAAAGAGAAATCATTTCAATAGTCTCGGACATTACAGGCTTTGAGCCAGAAGAGATCAAACCCGAAACAAATTTCATGAAAGACCTTGAGGTTGATTCAATTAAGGCAATAGAAATAACCGTTGCCTTGGAGAAGAAGTTTAAGATATCCATAAGAGATGAGGACGTTCCAAATATAATGACTGTTAAACAGGCTGTAGAACTTGTAAGCAATCTTTTGAATCAGAAGGGAACAAATGCGTAATTCTTACGCAACTGTTATAGTTTGATATACTTTAAAAGGGCTCAAGGAGAACTAAGATGTTAAAAAAACAGAGTTCAGAAGAATATGATGCAATAATTATAGGAGCTGGCATAGGAGGTCTTGTCTGCGGTTGTTACCTTGCAAAGGCAGGCATGAAGGTCCTCATCTGCGAGCAGCACTATAAACCGGGAGGTTATTGTACATCATTTAGAAGAGGGGCTTTCGTCTTTGATGCAGCGGCTGACTGTTTTGGCGCTTACAGAAAAGATGGAATTACAAGAAAGGTATTTGAGGAACTCGAAATAGACAAGAAATTAAACATAATACGATTTGACCCTCCATCTATTATCTTAACTCCTGATTATAGAGTATCTTTCTGGAATGATTTAGAAAAAACAATAGAAGAATTTCAAACAGCCTTTCCAGATGAGCGTGATAATATCAAAAAGTTCTTTTATTTTCTTTCAAACTCAGGTGCTATCTCTATTTCTAAACTAAGAAATTGGACATTCAAGAATTTGTTAGATTACTATTTTACCAATGACAGGTTGAAAGCTATCTTGTCACTCCCATTATTGGCAATGGCTGGATTGCCGCCATCGCTGATGTCAGCTTTTATGGGAGTTAAGTTTTTTTCTGAATTTTTCCTTGACGGAGGATATTATCCTATTGGTGGTATGCAAATGTTATCTGATACATTGGCAGAAAGATTTAAAGAGTTTGGCGGAGAATTGCGATTGTCATCTCTTGTCAAGAAAATAAGAGTTAGGGATAATAAAGTTACCGGTATTGTCACGGAGAATGACGGTTTTATACCATCAAGACTGGTGGTTTCAAATTGTGATGCAAGACAGACCTTTTTAAAACTCTTGAGTAAAGAAAAGATTGAGAGGGGATTTTATAACGGAATAAAGAATATGATGCCTTCAATATCAAATTTTATTGCCTACTTAGGGATAAACAAACAGTTCAAGCCACCACAGCCACAGGGAAGCGCCGTATTTTTTTCTCAGCATTATGACTTAGACAGGGCTTATCGATCTGCACAAAAAAGTGATATTGATGGATATGGTGGACACACTTTCAGGATATCTCGTGATAAATCAACTATATATGCAATCATACCGGCAGCTTTTAAGAATAGGACTTTTTGGAATAATAATAAACCCAGATTCTTAGAATCACTTATAGAGAAAATAGAGAAATCTACAATACCAGGCTTATCAGAACACATAGTGTATAAAGAAGCTGCGACACCTTATACATTATATAGATACACCTTGAACTATAAGGGAGCTTCTTATGGATGGGCAAGCATACCCTCTCAGTTAGCAGTCCCAGGGTTAAGGAAGCCTCCCTTTCTGCAAAATCTTTATTTAACAGGTCACTGGACAACGTTAGGAGTTGGAATATCTGGCGTAATTTATGTTAGCCATGAGACTTCTAAATTAATTTTGAAAAAAGAAAGAAACATGATATTATAAGTATGGCCATGACTAAAGAAGAATATATCCAACGAGAACGATTGTCGATAACTCAATTTCTTTTATCCTTATTACTTTTCCCTTTTGGGGTAGGTACTATTATGTTATTAAGTATACTGGATTATTTTGTAACACCCGAAAATCTCACAAAATTTCTTATCTACAGAATAATATTTGCCTCTCTAATGATGGGGGAATATTTGATTTTAAAACTTAAGAAAAATAATAACATCTTACAATCAATTATTACCCTTTCAGGTGCTTTAACAACAGCGATAATGGTTGAATTAATGATCTTCTCTTTCGGGGGACATCAATCCAGCTACTATGCAGGGATGATTATTGTTCTCGTTTTTGTCCTTGGCTTCATCCCTCTTTCTCTTAGAATGACCGCTTTCGTCTCATCCCTGGTCTGTGCCATATATTTTGTCCCAATCATGCTATTCGATCATATAACAAACTCGCGAGTATTCATAAATAACAATATCTTCTTAATATCATTTGCATTAGGTGGTTTTGCCTGGAGGTATTATAATAACAATCTCCTCCTCAAAAAACTCTCCCTCGAATACGACCTATCCATGGCCAACACCCAACTTAAGAAACACTCAGACCATCTCGAGGAACTTGTTGATGAAAAGACAAAAAACCTCGCTATTGTAACTAAGAAATACATGACCCTCTTTGAGAATTCAAATGATGGCGTAGCCTTAATCAGTAAGGAAGGCATTATCCTTGAGGTCAATAATAAATTCAGCGAATTACATGGCTTTGACAGGGATGCCCTTAAAGGTGTTCACTTCAGGATATTGGAGCCAGAGGAAAATGAAGAGGTAGCAAAAAAGCGATTGGAAAGGATTATAAAAGGAGAATCCCTTATCTTTGAAACTGAGCATTACAGGAAGGATGGCACAAAGATCGCCCTTGAGGTTAGTTCAAAAGGTATTGAGATTGACGATGAATTCTATATACAGTCGTTATACAGAGACATAACAGAGAAAAAGGCACTCCAGAGGCAGTTAATTCAGGCACAGAAGATGGAATCGTTTGGAATGCTTGCAGGTGGGCTTGCCCATGACTTCAGGAATCTGCTCACAGTAATCCACGGTTACAGTGAGATGATAGATCATCTTGAAGATGATCCTACAATAAAGAAGTATGCAAACGGGATAGATGGTGCCACAAGAAAGGCAGAGCAGATGGTCACATCACTGCTTCAGTTTGCAAAGCAATCAACCGGTGAGATAACAACCATGAACATAAATGATATCGTGGAAAATGTTACTAATCTTGTATCGCCAATGTTGATAAAGGAGAACATAACTATAGAAAAAAGATTATCCGAATCCTTGCCATCATTGAAGGGTGATCCCCATCTCATCGAACAGGTTATCATGAACCTTGTAATCAATGCAAAGGATGCAATGCCAGATGGAGGAAAGATTAAGGTCGAAACAAGTATAACCGATGTCAACGAAGACAATAGCATCCATCCTCTACTCAGTCCTGGAGAGCATGTTACTCTACGCATATCTGATTCTGGTACAGGTATACCAGAAGAGATAAAGGACAGGATATTTGAGCCATTCTTTACAACAAAAGGGGCAAAAGGAACAGGCCTTGGCCTTGCCATGGCCTACGGAATAGTGAAGGCTCATAAGGGCATTATAAAGGTCAACAGTGAGACAGGGAAGGGCTCGACCTTTGAGATATACTTGCCCTTATATGCTGATTTAAAACCCATTGTGACCACAGAAGAAGTGAAGATCAGTATAGTGGCCTTAATCAGAGATGCTGAACTCATTGAAAGGTTGAGAAGTATCCTTGAGGCTAAAGGCTACAGAGTAATCCATGCTGAATCCACCTCTTACTGCCTTGATATCCTTTCGGGGCTTTCCAATGCGGTAAATATCTTGATGGTGGAACTATCAATAGTAGATGCTAATTTCTTATCAAAGCTGAAGAGTGCAAGGCCTGATATAAAGATTATACTCATCTCTGATAGAGAAGTCCCTGCCAGGCTCATTGAGGATGACAATGTAAAGATTGCCTTGAGAATCCCTTTCAATGATTCCCTGCTTATTTCTGCTGTCCAGTCTGTCACAAGCCTGAGCAGGTTAGACAAACTTCCACAGGATCTCTCCCAATCCTGAATGACAAGGCAAGAGTATATAGAGGATAATCTATTAAGGCTTTTCCATAGATGGGCTAATCTGGCATTACTATCCGGCGTAGTGATCATATTAGGTCTTGCCTTTCTTGATCTTGCAGTAACACCCGAGAATTTTAAGACTTTTCTTATATATAGAGTAATAACTGCCACTATCTATTCGTTAGTCTACATATATAATAAGAATAAGGTTTCCCTGAAAAGGCTAAACATCACAGTATTAACGGGCACTCTTTCGGTCTCTACCATGGTGGCGCTTATGATCGCAAGATATGGTGGTCACGCATCCCCTTATTTTGGAGGAATAATAATTACATTGATTTTTATTGTATCAGTATCACCGCCATTAAAGATAGGCGAAACCTTAACAGGAATATTATATGCTTCAATCATATACGGCCTCTATTTAATACCTATAATCATCTATGACAACATCACAGACAGGGCATTTTTCATAAATGCCAACTTCTTTATCCTTGCATCAGCAGCATCCATGATAACCTTAAGACGTTTCATTATTAAAAGGCTCAAGAATGAGTTCGGCCTTCAGTATGATCTGGAGCAACAAAAAAAACAACTGAGCCTCTACTCTGCTGAATTAGAGAAGGATGTAAGCCAGAAAGAGGCAGCCCTCGAAAATTCTGAGGCAAGATTTAAAGAACTCTTTGAGCATGCAAACGATGGTATTGCAGTCACGAACAGGGACGGCATAATAATCGATGTAAACAGAAGGTTCTCAGAGATAACTGGATTTGATAGGGAGTCGCTAATAGGCACCAGCATAAGGATACTTGAGGTTAACAGAGACAGTAATGAGAGTAACCTCAGAAGAATGCGCATACTGAGTGGTGAGCCTGTGATCTACGAGACAGAACATTTCAAAAAAGATGGACAGAGGGTAGAATTAGAGGTCAGTTCTAAGGCGATCAATATAAACGGAAAGGTGTATATTCAGTCCTTTTACAGGGATATTACTGAGAAAAAAAGATTACAGTCTCAGTTGTTCCAGGCACAGAAGATGGAGTCAATCGGTATCCTTGCTGGTAGCATTGCCCATGACTTTGACAACATCATCACATCCATTACAGGCAATATAGAGATGCTCAAGGACTACAGTAATCTCGACGACATCGGAAGAAAGAGGATTGATCTAATCGAAAATTCAGCAAAGAGGGCAAGGGGCCTGATAGCTGGACTCCTCAGCTTTACAAGGAAAAGTCATCATGAGAAAAGGGTTGTTGATCTGAACAGGGTAATAGAAGAGACTATTGAACTCATGAGGGCAATCCTTACAAAAAGACAGATTGATGTACGCTTGCAACTTCACAATCCAGCCACTATAAGAGGTGATGTGAATCAACTCTCCCAGGTCATCATGAATCTTGCTGTGAATGCTATAGATGCAATGCCCTCAGGAGGAAAAATAACTATTTCAACATCCCTCATCAGGTCAGAAGATCATTCATTGAACCTACTGCTTGAATCAGGAGATTATGTACTGATCAAGTTTTCTGACAATGGCAAAGGTATCAGCCCTGAGATAAAGGACAGGATCTTTGAGCCTTTCTTTACCACCAAAAAGGAAGGTCGCGGGATAGGACTTGGTCTTTCCATAGTTTACAGGATCATAAAGGAACATGGTGGAGCCATTATGGTAGAGAGTGTTCCAGGAGAGACAACATTCAAAATATATCTACCCTTTGTTCAATGCTATATAAAAGACGATCAAACCGGTCAAAAGGTTTACAATATCCTGATTGTGGAAGATGAAATAGAAATGCTTAATTTTCTCAGGGACCTCTTAGAATCCCAGGGTTATAATCTCTTATGTCTGAGTGATCCCCTCGATGCCTATAATCTTGACGGAGAAACCATAGATGAGATTGATCTCCTCATTACAGATATAATGATGCCTCGCATTAATGGAAAGGAACTTATAAGACACCTCAAGACGATCAAACCAGAGATCAGGGTAATCGCCATCTCTGCCCATGATATCTGGAACATCGGAAAGAAAGACAGAGATATAGATGCCTTTGTAAGCAAGCCCTTTGAGGGTCTATATCTAATATCTGTTGTCAAGAGGCTCATTGATAAAGCCGATGAGTCAGTGAATCTGTTAAAATAATCCCATGAAGGATATGCTTGGCAGGGATGAGGCTATCCAGGTAAATGAGGCCAGGAGCCTCCTTGAGAAGCATATAACACCTGTGAATAAATCAGAAGAGGTCTCGATTGAGGATGCCTATGGAAGGGTTCTTGCCGAGGACATCCTCTCCCCTGAGAATCTACCAGGATTTGATAGAAGCACTGTTGATGGATTTGCTGTTATATCCTCTGATACCTTTGGTGCAACCGAGTCAATGCCTGTCTATCTTGAGGTAAAGGGCGAGATAATGATGGGAGAGGAGCCCTCCATTAAACTGAAAAAGGGGAAAACCGTACGGATTGCCACAGGAGGCATGCTCCCTGATGGCGCTGATTCGGTCGTGATGTTCGAACATGTCCAGTTCATTGATGAGAGATTGATCGAGGTCTTCAAACCTGTGGCACCTGGTGAGAATGTGATCTCCTCGGATGAAGACATCAGAAAAGGAGAACTGGTATTAGAAAAGGGGCATAGGCTAAGGCCACAGGATGTGGCTGCCCTCGCAGCAATAGGGATAACCAGGGTAAAGGTTTATAAAAAACCTATCGTTTCCATAATATCAACAGGTGATGAGATTATCCCTCCGGACAGTCCAATCAGGCCAGGGAAGGTCAGGGATGTAAATTCATTCAATCTTGCAGGGCTTATAGCTATCTCAGGAGGGGTTGCTGTTAAAAAAGGTATCTTCTCAGGAGGGGTTGCTGTTAAAAAAGGTATCTTCAGGGATGTCTATGAGGAGATATTCAGGGTATTAAAAGAGTCCCTATCAGAATCTGATATGGTGATTATAACGGGAGGAAGTTCTGTTGGTGTGAGGGATCTTACAGAGACAGTCATAAACAGTCTCGGAAGCCCGGGTGTCCTCTTCCATGGTATCAACCTAAAGCCTGGTAAGCCAACCATTGGTGCAGTCATAGGGGGTATCCCTGTAATGGGTCTGCCAGGACATCCCGCAGCAGTTACGGTATGCTTTGAACTCTTTGTTGAGCCATTAATCAGGCTCCTTTCAGGGGAAAGAAGAAGGGAATTCTCAGAAAAGGCCAGTATAACAGCAAAGCTGGCAAAGAATATCTCATCCACCCAGGGAAGGGAGGAGCATGTAAGGGTCAGGCTTGAAGAAAGAGACGGAGAGTTATGGGCAATCCCTATCCTGGGTAAGTCAGGCCTTATAAGGACCCTTGTCCTTGCGGATGGTAAGATCATTATACCATCCCATCTCAGGGGTATCGAGTCAGGACAGGAGGTGGAGGTTTATAGGTTGTAGGCCTTCATAGCTATTGGCTGCTTCCGGGCATTATATCAATCACTGTTATCTCAGGCGGAGAGAGGAATCTTATTGGAGGTCCCCATGTGCCTGTGCCACGACTCACATAGAGGTAGGAATTATCCGTTACATTCATACTTCCAGCGTGGACAGGGTAGTATAACCATGTCAGGATGCTGAAGGGAAATATCTGACCCTTATGGGTATGTCCTGAAAGCTCAAGGTCAAAGAGGCCGATCGAATCCCTTGCAACAACAGGTCTATGCTTGAGTAAGATCGTAAACCTCTCCCTGGGTAATGAGGACAACAGGTCACGCTCAGAAACATAGATATAATTGCCATAGGCCTTGCCAGCGGGGTCATCAACACCAGCGATATTGATCGAGGGAAGGGTTATAACCTCTCCTCTAAGAACCCTGAACCCTGACCTCTCGGTAAACTCAATCGCCTGATCCAGGCCAGCATAGAACTCGTGATTTCCTGTAATGGCGAACTTGCCGTACCTTGGCCTGATCTCTGATAGGATATCGTCGATTCCTTTGAGGCTGTTAATCTGACCATCAACAAGGTCACCTGTAGAAACTACTATATCAGGGTTTTCCTTCTTAACCAAATCAGCGATCTTTTTAACCCTCTCTGCCCTGATTATTAAACCTATATGGACATCCGATACCTGAACAATCCTTATCCTTTCAGAAACCTTTGGTGTCCTTATGGTGTGTCTTTCTATCCGGATGTCTTTTGCCTCGAAGAAGCCATAAAAGGCTATGACAATAGAGAGGGATGAGGAGATCATAAACTGGATGTATGGTGAAATCAGACTCGAGCCAAAAAGTTTGCTCCTGTCAGCCAAAAATCTCAGGATATCAAGGGGTAATGATATGGAGCAGAAGAGGAGTAAAAGCCCCATCCAGGTATATCCGATATAAGAGAGAAACCTTGCCGGTCCATCAAGGCCATTTTTTTCTAACAATCGGATAATCGCTGGAGATAAGACCATAAGGACAAGAAACGGGATAATAAAAGCGACATGTCTCCATGGAAGGGAAAAGGCTGATCTTGCCTTAAAAAGAAGGTAGAGGTGTAAGAGGCTATAGAGCGAAAAAAAGGTGAGAAAGAAAAGGGTCATTGTTCCAGTCTTTGTGCCTTCACAGAGATGTAATAGGCGATCATCAGTATAATGATCACTACCGCACTGAGTCCTATCTCGTAAAGCTTCTCCACTGGGACATGTTCCATGAAGGAGGTCTGGGCCTCAATAAGGAGTATCCTCCTTACAGCAGCAATTATGCCTATCGCAAGAAAAGGCCCTAAGATAAACTTCTGCTTCTTGAGAAACCTTATCACTGTCCACAATAATTCGAGGATGATAAGGGAGAGTAAGACATCGTTTACGAGATGGATTATCGAATCCCTTGATGGATTCAGGATATTAAGGGTGGCATAGTAGAGTATCATTGTACAGGCTACCAGGAGCAAGACAGCAGCAATTATATGAAAAACAATATCGATCTTTATAAGCCATTTCCTGAAAAGTTCTGAAAACCCTTCCTTCTGTTCCATAGTTCATAATACCATATTCTGAACCAGGTACGGTAGATAACAGGGCTTGACAGCATTAGAATTCTGGTGTATAAGTTAAGTATGATGAAGATCATCATCGGGGTCCCCAAAAAGTCAGAGACACTGTTACCCCAAAAAGTCTTTGACTTTTTGGGGACCCCTTTTTGGGGTAACCTACTTTTATCTCTTTTACTTCTTATCTCAGCCTGTGCTCCTGTGCTCAGGCCAGAAACGATGGAGATCGCATCAAGGGAGGTCCCCTTATCCGCAATGAGGGAAAACCCTTCTCCCTATATTGGTAAGCTCTATGTCCTTGGAGGCATTATAATAGAGACCAAGTATACTGTTGAGGGTTCCCTTATTGAGGCCCTGTATGTGCCGGTTGATTCAAGAGGGTATCTGAATGGCATCAATGAATCAGATGGCAGATTTCTTGCCCTTTTTCCAAGGGAGAGCGGTTCCCTTGATCCTATCATCTATCGGAGGGGCAGGGAGATCACCCTTTCGGGAGAGTTTATCGGTCTGAGAAAAGGGAGGCTTGACGAGATTGAATACACCTATCCCCTCTTTGAGATCAGGGAGATATATCTCTGGCCAAAGATAAGGGAGTATTATTATATACCTCCTCCTTATTATCCTCCCCCACCTTTCCCATATTATTATTGGTGGAGATACTATCCCTATCCATACTGGTAGATCCGATAGGTTCCTTTATATCGCCATAACCCTCTTTTCCTCATCGGCCCTTGCCTATGAGGTATCCTTAACAAGGGTATTCTCGATTGCCCTTTCTTATCATTTTGCCTTTATGATCGTAACTGTTGCGATGCTCGGCATTGGTCTGAGCGGCACCATCTTATCATTATATCCAGGTCTCAGAAGGTTAAGGAATATTCCAGTATATGGAGTATTCCTTGGTTTATCTGTATCACTGAGCTATGTCATCTCAAACAGGATTCACTTTGATCCTTTCAGGCTCCCCTTGGATAAGATGCAGCTATTTTATATCCTCCTCTATTGCCTTCTAATATCTCTTCCATTCCTCTTTGCAGGGCTATGTGTCTCCACAGCCCTTTCTGTCAGGAGCGAAAAATCAGGGTTCCTATACGCCTCTGACCTGATTGGAGCATGTGCTGGTTCTATTATCATCCTCCTTATTATGAAAAATATATCCCCTGAGAAGGCCATTGTCCTCCTACCATTCTTAGCCTTCGCAGGGTCTGCCATTATAGTCAGAGGTTTGAATAAGTTAGTCCCGCTCGCAGGAGCAGTTCTTAATCTTTTCATCATCCTGAGTCCTGATCTCATTACCCTGAAGGTATCCCCCTATAAGGGGCTCGAGCTTGCCCTGAAATATCCTGGGGCAAGACACCTCAAGACCTTTCATAGCCCTTTCTCCCGCATAGATACCTTCAGGAGCCCTATCGCAAGGTATGCACCAGGCCTCAGTCTGGCCTATCTCGATCCATTGCCAGATCAGACAGGTATCTCAATTGACTGTGGCGACATCTCTGCTGTTACAGAGTCAAGAAACAGGGAAAGTCTCAGGTTTCTTGAATACCTGCCATCTTCTCTACCTTATGAACTGAACAAAATGACCAATGTCCTCATAATAGAACCGAAGGGAGGTCTCCAGGTACTTCTTGCCAATTACTATGGCTCAGAGAATGTCCACGGGATAGAGATAGACCCCCTCATTATAGATGTCCTAAGAAGGGAGTTCGGCGAAATCTCACTGGGTATCTATGATGCGAATACATGGCAGGGATCAGGTAGGGCGTGGCTAAAAAGCAGCAAGATCACCTATGATTTAATAGATATTCCCTTCATGAGTCTTTATCATCCTGGTTCATTCGGAATAGGTGAGGATTATCGATTCACTGTAGAGGCCTTTGAGGATTATATCAGGTCATTGAGGAAAGAAGGTTTCCTAAGTATAACCCTTTTTATAACACCGCCACCAAGGATGGAACTCAGGATAATGAATACTCTTATTGAGGCATCAAAGAAGATCGGGCTCAAAGACATGGATAAGAGAACCGCTGTCATAAGAACATGGGATACAGTCACGATCATGATTAAGAAAACTCCCTTCTCAGAGGCGGAATTAAAGAAGATCAGGGCATTTCTTGAAAAGAGGAGATTCGATATAGTCTATCTCCCTGATACCATTGAGGATGAGACAAACCGATTCGTCAAAATGGCCTCAAATGATTATTTTATGGCCTTTCAAAGCCTTTTAAAGGGAAGAAGGGCACCCCAAAAAGTCTCTGAGTTTTCAGGGAACCCAAACAGGAAGGAATTCGAGAGGGCATACACCTTTGATATATCCCCGGTCTTTGATGATGCACCCTTTTTCTACTATTTCATTGACCTTAAAAAGATAAAAGAAATATACCGCATCATGGGCAAGAAATGGCAATTCTTTCTTGAAGAAGGTCTTCTCCCTTTTTTTCTTCTGCTCATGATTATTCCTCTCGGTCTTTTGATAATATTCATGCCCGCCATATCAATCAAAAAAAGACCTCCCCTTTATACTTTATTATACTTTGCTATGATAGGTATCGGTTTCATGTTTATGGAGATCCCTTTGATTCACAGGATGATCCTTCCGCTGGAGAATCCTTCCTATGCCTTTGCAACAGTGCTTACATCAATATTACTATGGTCAGGAATAGGAAGCATATTGAGTGAGAGGATAAAGTCAAAGATTTCTCATGTCCTGATTATACTCTTTATTACAATAATCCTTTACGATTACCTCATCCTGGACACCCTATCATATCGTTTATTCAATCTTCCAGTCCTTTATAGGATAATAGCGATCTTTTTAAGCCTTTCAGCCCTCGGTCTTTTGATGGGATTACCCTTTCCCCTGGGGATTAAGGGGCTTGGGGAGAAAATACCTGAGATGATCCCCTGGGCATGGGCAGTAAATGGCTTCTTTTCTGTCCTGTCACCGGTTATCGCGATAATCCTCGCCATAGGTATCGGTTTCAAAGCGGTTATCTTAATGGGTGCAATAGCCTATCTCATCGCCTCTTTTCTGCCTCTCCGATCATAGGGACAAAGGCAACAGGTCCCATCTGTTCAAGAGAGACCTCTCCCTTTTTCTTGGTTACAAGCGTAAGAACCTGATAGTAGATGGTGCTGCCAAGGGGGATTATAAGTCTACCACCATCCTTTAATTGTTTAATGAGAGGAGGAGGTATATGATTGGCAGAGGCCGTTACTATTATGGCATCGAAGGGAGCATACTCCTCCCATCCGAAATAGCCGTCCCCGTACTTTACCCTTATGTTTCGATAACCAAGCCCATTCAATCTCTTTTCTGCCTTATCTGCCAGTGTCTTCCTTATCTCGATCGTATAGACCTCCTTAACAATCTCAGCAAGCACTGCAGCCTGATAACCCGAACCGGTCCCTATCTCGAGGACCCTGTCTGAGGGTTTTAACTGGAGTGCCTCTGTCATAAGGGCAACAACATAAGGTTGTGATATGGTCTGTCCCTCACCAATGGGTAAGGGATAATCATTATAGGCCTTATCCCTCAGACCATCATCCACGAAGAAATGCCTGGGTATCTTTCTCATTGCCTCAATGACCCTTGAATCCTTAATACCCCTTGATAAAATATCCCGCTCAACCATTAATAGTCGCTTCTTCTCATAAAGATCCTCACCATAGGTAAGGGATGGGATTATAATAAGATGGGATTATAATAAAAACAAGAGGAATCAATAACAGTAAAAGAGGTTTTCCTGGATTAGTATGCATGGTCTGGAACCCCTGGATCGAGGACTGGGGATTCAGGATTCGGGAGACTCCCGAATCCCGAATCCTGATGTGCATAGGTCAGAAGAACTTCTGAGCTTCCGCACTTCCGAACTTCCGCGCTATTTTAGGTCTATTTCAGCCTCTTAATGAATTCATCTATAGGCAGGGCTGCCATACTGAGCAATTGAACCGTCCCTCGTGAACCTATCTCAACAGACATCTTCATCACCGTCTCATTGTCAGGGGCCTCAATAACATTTACAAAGTCATATGGACCGAGCACCGCAAACTGCTCCTTCACCTTTATGCCCATTGATTCCAGTTCCTTATTAACCTCAAGGATCCTCTCAGGTCTTTGTTTGATGGTCTTTCTTCCCTCATCAGTGAGGGTACTCAGAATCACATAGTATGCCATGGCAGACCTCCTTTTAAAGATTTTTTATATCTTCTTTATACGCCTTCAGAATAGAATTGTCAATATAGCAATTTTCTCTTGACAAGAATTATTCTAATATGATATAAAATATTAAATTAGAATTATTCTAAGATAAAAATGGAAAAGTATAAGGCCATAGGAATCAAACTAACACCACAGAGGATTGCCATACTTGAGTATCTTGATGGTAATAAGGAACACCCCTCTGCAGAGGAGATATACCGGGAGGTATCAAAAAGATTCCCGACAATGTCATTTGCAACGGTCTACAATACACTCCAGACCTTAAGAGAACGGGGTAGTATCCTTGAACTCACAATAGATCCTGATAAAAAGAGGTTTGACCCGAATACAGAGCCTCACCACCACCTGATATGTCTCAGGTGCAAGAAGATAGTGGATGTTCATGGTGAATATAAACTTGAGGTTCCAGAAATCGAAAGGGGCAAATTCGAGATCATCGGCAATCACATAGAGTTCTATGGCCTTTGCCAGAGGTGTAAAGAATATCAGGTTCGTAGCAAAAGGGCTACGAATTCACAAGGAGGTGATGAATATGGCAGTCTTTAAATGCAGTAAATGCGGAGCAACAAAAGAGAGTAGATGTAAGCCCCAGAAGTGTCCGAGCTGTGGCGAGAAGGGCACCATGACGAAAAAATAAAAAATTTATTAAAAATCAGGAGTCTTTGACTCTTGTATAGTTTTAAAAATTGAAGGAGGTATTGTTATGACAGAGGTAGTAAAAATAGGACAGGTAGTCCCTGACTTTGAGCTGGAAACATTTAATCCAGCAACAAGTAAGTTTGGAAGATTCAGTCTCGCAGAGGCAAAGAAACAAAGGAAGTGGACCATTCTTGTCTTTTACCCAGCGGATTTTACATTTATATGTCCAACAGAGCTTGCGGATGTCGCAGAAAAATACGGTGACCTTAAAAAGCTCGGGGCTGAAGTAGTATCGGTCAGCACTGACACCAAGTTTGTCCATTATGGATGGTATAATCAGGAAAAGACAATCCAGAATGTGAAATATCCTATGGGAGCTGACCCAAAGGGAACGGTATCAAGGCTTTTCGGTGTTTATGACGAGGATCAGGGGCTTGCCTTGAGAGGAACATTTATAATCAATCCTGACGGAGTGCTGGTCTCGTCCGAGGTAAATTATTACAATGTTGGTAGAAACGCCGATGAATTACTGCGAAAACTTGAGGCCTTTACATATGTATGGGATAAACCCGAGGAGGTATGTCCAGCCAAATGGAGACCAGGGGCAAAGACCCTGAAGCCTTCTGAGGAGATTGTCGGAAAGGTCTACGAGGTCATAAAGTAAGATTGAACAAGAGGGCTTTAATGCCCTTCTATTCCCCTGAAAGTCAGTAGATTTTCAGAGGCCTAATTCTTAATAAGGAGGTGCCTTTATGGCAACGAAGAGATTGCAGATTTATAAATGTGAGGTATGTGGGAATATAGTTGAGGTGCTCCATGATGGAGTTGGTGCCTTAGTGTGTTGTGGTAAGGGTATGAGGCTATTTGAAGAAAACACGGTTGATGCATCTAAGGAAAAACATGTGCCTGTGATAGAAAAGATTGAGGGTGGTTATAGGGTTAAGGTTGGCAGTATCCCCCATCCTATGGAGGAAAAACACTACATTGAATGGATTGAACTCGTGGCTGATGGAAAGACTTACCGGGAATTTTTGAAGCCTGGTCAGACACCAGAGGCGGTCTTCCTGATAGAGGCATCTGAGGTCTCAGCAAGGGAATACTGTAATCTCCATGGATTATGGAGGGCATGATAATGGCAAAGAAGAAGGTTTATGTATGTCAGATATGTAATACTTATCTTACAAAGGATGCGGAGGATGCGATCCCGGTATGCTGTGGAAAAGAGATGGTTGAGATGGATGAGTTTGAGGAAGGTGAGGTAAAGAATGTAAAAGAGAGCTCAGGAGGGCTCTGATTAAAAAGGAGGTTTAAAATTATGGAGACCACAATAAAACAGGAACTGAAAGAATATGTATGTCAACAGTGTGGATACATCTACAACCCTCAAAAGGGAGACAAAAAGAACAAGATACCGCCTGGAGTCCCTTTCGGGGAACTCCCTGATGATTATAAGTGCCCCCTTTGTGGTGCACCGA
>JBBIPQ010000022.1:0-20800 GCA_037442785.1 Nitrospirota bacterium | reverse complement strand
TTTTCTGCCCTTAATTCTTTGGCCAGAGAAGAATTGAAGAACCTGATCAAGGTAGGGATACCTTTTCCAATGGCAGCCTCAGCAACATTACGGGCCGGTTCAATACCGAGCACGGGTATCCCTTTCTCTTTAAAATATTGAAGAAGATAACCGTCGTTGCTCGCGATCTCGATTATGAGGCTTTGATTATTAAAGTTGAATCTTTTTACCATCTCATTTACATATCTTTTTGAATGATTTAACCAGGTTTGAGAGAAAGAAGAAAAGTATGCATAATCTTTAGCAAATATATTTTCCACCTTTTCTAATTCTGGTAATTGTATCAGAAAACAGTCTGAACAGATCATGGGTTTTAAAGGATAAAAAATTTCTTTATTGTTTGCAAATTCTTCTTTTACATAAGCATTCGATAGAGGAGATACCCCAAGATCAACAAATACTTCATTCAATGGTTTTTTACAAAATCTACAGTTCATTTTTTAATTCATGATCCAGATAGGACTTTATTTCGTTCAGGCAGTATTCTCGCATATTGTTTCCATTCCTATAGGCCTTATACCAGGCTACAATTTTTTCCAATGTTTTTTTAATATCATATAGGGGATACCATCCGAGTCTAGAATATGTTTTGGAGCAATCGAGTTTTAGATAAGTTGATTCTAACGGATGTTCATTCATATCATATATCCAGGTAACCCTATCATTCCATAGTTTCTTTAATTCATCAAGCACCCATTTTACGGATTTGCAATTACTTTCTGAAGGCCCGAAATTCCATGCCTCAGAGTAAGTTGGGCCTTCTTTCCATAATTTTTCAATTAGGACGAGGTACCCAGTAATAAGATCGAGAACATATTGCCAGGGTCTGATCGCATTTGGCATCCTTATATACACAGGCCTATCAGAAAGCCATGATCTCATAACATCAGGGATTAACCTATCTTCTCCCCAATCTCCTCCGCCTATTACATTGCCTGCTCTGGCTGTAGCAATAGCAGTACCGTGCATATTATATTTTTCGACTGGGAAGAAAGATCTTCTATAGGCTTCGACAATTATTTCAGCACATCCCTTGCTACTTGAGTAGGGATCAGAGCCACCGAGGACATCAGTCTCTCTATAACCCCATGGCCAATTAAGGTTTTTATAACACTTATCACTTGTTATGACTAATGCTACCCTGACGCTATCAGTAGATCTAATTGATTCTAATACATTGACAGTTCCCATTATATTAGTGGAGTAAGTCTCAACAGGATGTTTATAAGAATATCTTACGAGTGACTGGGCTGCCATGTGTATTACAATTTCTGGCTTATGAGTACTTATTATCTTTTTTAGACTGTCAAAATTTCTTATATCATCGATTATTGAGATTATCCCATCGGAAGCCTTGGTAAGATCAAATAAACTCGGACTCGATGGAGGTGGTAGAGAATATCCCATAATATAAGCACCCAAATATTTTAACATTAATGTCATCCAGCTACCCTTAAATCCTGAGTGTCCTGTTAAAAGGATTCTCTTATTTTTCCAGAACTCTCTATCCATTATATTTGGGCAGATTTATATAACTTGTGTGCCATAAAGCTTAAGATTATAAGATTATAGAAATGTAAACCATGCGGTGTTCCAGTAATGTTCAATTGAATATTCCCTGTGGTTGCATTATCAGACGGGTTATTGAGTCCAACCCCCTTAGCATAGACCCTGTAATTGCCTACTGCCTCGAAGGATGTTGTGAGACCAAAAGAGTGAGAACTAACAGACAAGCTCATTACAAATATCAAGATAAATAAAAAGATTGATGCTGTTGACTTCTGTCTTCTTTTCACTGTTTCCTCCTAAAAAATTTTCACCATATCTTCCATGGTGCCTTTCCAGAACCCCAGAGTTCTTCAAGAAAGTTTTTTTCCTTTAATGTATCCATACATGACCAGAAACCATAATGCCTGTAACCCATGAGCTGGCCATTCCTGGCGAGTTTCTCGATCGGGTCTCGCTCCCATACAGTTTCATCTCCATCAATATAATCAATTACCTTTGGACTCAAGATAAAGTAACCACCATTTATCCATCCCTCTGCTGCCTCTGGTTTTTCATAGAAATTTACTACCCTGTCTTCATCAAAAACGATCCTCCCGAATCTTGCTGGTGAACGCACTGTTGTTACAGTTGCGAGTTTTCCATGAGACCGGTGAAAGGCCATAAGGGCATTTATATCTATATCTGCCACTCCATCTCCATATGTGAACATGAATAGTTCTTCGTTTTCAAGCCATCTTTTCAATCTCTTCAGTCTTCCGCCTGTCTGTGTGTGTAATCCTGTGTCAATTACATGGACCTTCCATTTTGGCTGGTTTCCATCGTGCACTATGGTTTTCCCATTTGATAAGTCAATCGTTATGTCGTTATTTATAGCATAAAAGTTGAGGAAATAATCCTTAATGACCTCTGCCTTGTACCCTGCTGCAATCACAAACTCGTTGATACCAAAGGCGGAATAGATATTCATTATATGCCAGAGAATGGGTTTCCCCCCGATCTCAACCATAGGTTTTGGCTTTATCGCAGTCTCTTCAGAAAGCCTTGTGCCAAATCCCCCTGCCAGTATCACAGCTTTCATAGTGGTTCTCCTTTTATTTAAATCTCCTTATTCACGGTTATGGGTAAGAGTATCTTGAACTCTGTCTTATGGTCTTCACTGATCGCAGAGATGTCTCCATTATGGGCTGCTATTATGGCCTGCGTATTTGCAAGGCCAAGTCCTGTACCATCAGGCTTTGTTGTCATGAAGGGATCAAATATCCTGTCTATTATATTCTGACAAATCTTATCACCATCATTAATTATAGCGATTGATAACCTTCTGTCTTTTGCCTTTATTTTTGTTTTGATAACAACATTTTTTGCCCTTGCCTCAATAGCGTTTCTTATCAAATTTTCAAGACATGCTTCAAATGCAATTTTGTCGATACAGACAGTCACATCGTGACTATCCGGATAGAAATTTATTTGTAAACCAAGAAATTTATTTCTGTACCTGTTTGTAAATTCAGTTAAGTAATGGTTTATGTTACAGTTTTCAAGATTAAGTTTCCTGGAAGCAAATCTCGTGTAACTTAGGACATCATTTGCTATCTTCTCAAGCTTCCGAATCTCTTTCAAGATGATCTCTGAGTATTCCCTTGCTTTATCGAGATTTCCATTGATTATATCAGGAGAATGAAGATTACTATGCAATCTGTTTGCAAAACCACCAATACAGGTGAGGGAATTTCTTATTATGTGTGCTACATTGGCGGAGTTTTCTCCAAGGATTGTTAACCTTTCTTTTTTTGCTACCTCCTTTTCACGCCTCTTCCTATCAAAGGCTGCGCCGATGGCAGCTGCAGCGATTGCCCCCAATGCCTTGATCCTCTGATGGATATCTATCGGGAATATGCCATGATGGTCTCCATTCATGTAGCTGAAGACTATCAAACCGATGGGTTGCCCCCTGTAATGCAATGGCATACAAAGTAAGGGTTTTGTGTCATGATGATTGAGTCCAAAGGCGTATAAGACATCAAACGGAAGGGTTAAATCTCTGATAGAGATTAACCCATTTCCTCTTTCAAGCATATCCTTAAAAATTGCCGAATCCTCAGGACCTATTCTGTAACCTATCCTGTGATCTTTTCTTGGTACTCCTGCCTTTATAGTGAATTCGCCTTTTTTATTCTGGATAATCAGGCTACATCGATCAGCACAGGAGATTTCTTTTCCCATTGTTGCCACAATATTTAGTGTCTCTTCATAGGTAGCAGGTAGTAACATCCTGGCAAATTCAATTAGGCTTGTTAATTTATTTGTGCTATTTATCTGATCGTGGGTATTCATCGGGAGGGTCTTTTCAATGCTCCGCCTTCTCGGTCACATCGTGCCGAGTTCTCTCTTATTATTTTTATTTAAGATGAAGCAAATCTTATGCCTATTTAATATATAAAGGGTCAATGTTCTTTTTTAATGTTTGATAATCAAAAATAGGGAATATAACAATGGTACTTTTAGAAACAGTATCGAAAGGATACAATCAAAGTCTCCGTATGTTTCTAAAAGAAACAATCTTAGCGATCCTGATAAAGGGTATTTAAAAAGTCTGCCTTTTCTTCGCCTGTCTTTGTTGTTGAAGACAGGGTGGCGAGTTCTTTTATAAACAGATGATCGTGCCTGAAATCCTTGAGGCGTTTATAAAATGCCTTTCTCGATATACCGAGTATCTTGGATGCCTTGGATTTATTGCCTCTGCATTTTCTGAGGGCCTCAAGAATTGCATTCTTCTCTAATTCCTTAATAGTTTTCATGCCATTAGATTCATTATCTACTTCGGGGCTGTTTATGAGATGGAACTCATCGGGTAGATCGCTTAAGTCAATAGTTTCCTTCTTGGACATAACGATAGCCCTTTCTATTACATTTCTCAATTGTCTTACATTGCCAGGCCAGTGGTATCCCTGTAGTGCCCTGATTGCATCACTTGATAGAGCGATTTTTTTCCCTTCCCTCTCACTGAATTCCTTTGTAAACTCAATGGCAAGCAAAGGTATATCATCCCTTCTTTGCCTCAGAGGGGGAACTTTTATATCAACCACATTAATCCTGTAATATAGGTCTTCCCTGAACCTTCCCTCCCTTACCTCCTTCAGGAGGTCCCTATTAGTTGATGATATAAGTCTAAAATTTACCTTAATCTTTCTATTGTTTCCTATTCGTTCCAGTTCCCTTTCCTGTATGACCCTCAATAATTTTGCCTGAATAGACAGTTCGAGTTCGCCTATTTCGTCAAGGAATAGGGTGCCACCTTCAACCTCTTCTATCTTCCCTCTCCTTTGACTTATGGCTCCAGTAAATGCTCCCCTTTCGTAACCGAAGAGCTCAGATTCCATAAGTTCTTTAGGAATAGCAGCGCAGTTTACTGCTATAAAGGGTAAGGCGGCTTTCTGGCTGCTATAATGGAGCGCCCTCGCTATCAGTTCCTTTCCTGTGCCAGTCTCACCATGGATCAGGACGCTGCTTTCTGTATCTTTAACAGCCTCGATGATCTCAAAGATTTTTCTTATCTGGGGTGTGGTTCCTATGATTCTGTGCTGCCTATTGTTATATAGTTTCTGTCTGAGTTCTGATATCTCCCTCTTCAGGGAACGCTGCTCAACGGCCCTTGCCAATATTCCCTTAAGTTTGGAGTAATCAGGTGGTTTTATAAAGTAATAAAAGGCTCCCTCAGTGATCGCCTTTACTGCCGATTCAACAGTTCCGTAGGCCGTAAGGAATATAACAGGGATATCAGGGAGATTGACTTTTACATAATCAAAGAGGTCCATTCCATCCCTTTCAGGCATCTTCAGGTCAGTAATAATGGTATCAATATCCTCCTTCTCAAGAATCTCTATGGCTTCATGGACATCCTTAGCACCCAGAGTGGTATAACCCGCCTTATTGAGTATTGCGGACAGAACCTTAATGGCATTCGGCTCGTCGTCCACTATTAGGATCTTTGCTCTTTTATTATTCATTGCTGAACTGAAATAATGGTTTGAAAATGGTTTGTGGAGGTTTGATCTGTTTCTTTAAAATTGGGAACGAGGTCTTTTAGAAGCGACAGTACGCCTTCTGGAGAATATATAATCGTATTCTTTTCAAATTCTCGGATATACCTATCCAGGATGCCCTTTTCAGGTATTAGCGGAATAGCTATAAATATCTTTTTGTGGCGTGTAGGAATTATTCTTTCTGAATTATCAAAGAGCTCCTCGAAGAGCTTTTCCCCTGGCCTTAATCCTGTAAATTCAATTTTTATCTCCTTATGAGGGATAAATCCCGAGAGCCGTATAAAATTCTCTGCAAGGTCTAAGATCTTTATTGGCTCACCCATATCAAGGACAAAGATCTCCCCACCATTTCCGATGGCTGCAGCAATAAGGACGAGTTGAACCGCCTCTGGAATAAGCATAAAGAATCTCTTTATCTCAGGATGGGTGACGGTGAGGGGGCCTCCTTTTTTTAATTGATCCTGGAATATTGGCAGTACACTTCCGTTTGTCCCAAGGACATTTCCGAATCTTACTACAGAAAGTTTTGTTTTACATAGAGAATTTGTACTCACGGTTAGATATTCCGCGATACGTTTTGTCGCGCCCATAACGCTTGTTGGATTAACTGCCTTATCAGTAGAAATAAGTACAAAGTGTTCAGCACAGTATCTTTGTGAAGCTTCAATAACATTCTTTGTTCCAAGGATGTTATTCTTCACTGCCTCAATGGGATTGAATTCCATGAGCGGTACATGTTTGTAAGCCGCAGCATGGAAAATGATTTCAGGCCTATAAAGTGCAAATGTGTTTTCAATAAATCTTTTATCCTGTATGTCACCAATAATGGTTGTTATATGGGAACCATTGCCTTCATTTCTCAATTCAAGATCTATTTCAAAGAGACTGTTTTCATATCTATCTATCAGAATTAGATTTGAGGGGTTATAATTGGTTATCTGTCTACATAGTTCTGAACCTATTGACCCACCTGCACCTGTCACCATTACTACCTTTCCTTTGATAAACCCTTTAACCGACTCAATGTCAGTCTTCACAGGTTCTCTCTGAAGAAGATCAACGAGAGAAATAGGTTTTATCTGAGAAAGGACGAATCGACTGCTCAGAAATGAGATCAATCTCTTCTCTGAGATATATCCGAGTTTGACGAGGTTTTCTCCTATCTTTCCACCTTCTTTTCTCTGCAAATCGAGGGCCTCTTCAACCTGTTTCTCGGTGAGCAGTTTTGCCTCTATCAGGGCCTGTCCAAGTTTTTTAGCTACTGATATATTTCCATTAAGGATATCGTCTATGCTCGGTACTTTCTTGATAGGGATATTGAAGGACTTTGAGATTTCATAGACCCTTCTTATCGTGTTCTGTATGTCTGATGTGTCAGCAATCAATATCTCATCAGGCCTTTCAGCATTTATTATCTCAGGTAGGTTATTGATGGATCCCAGTATCGGTATGCCATGAATAGTTAACCCTTTCTTGTATTTATCATCATCGACGAAGCCTATGGGCTCATATGTGAAAGAGTGGTTGTTTTTCATCTCCCTGACCAACATCTCTGCCGTATTCCCCGCCCCTACAATGAGGGTTCGTTTTAGCGCCGGTTCTGAAAACATATATTCCCTGAAGACCCTAATGAAAAACCTGCTTCCTCCAGATATGAGGATAAATAATAGCCAATCCAGGATATAGATAGAACGTGGATAGTTATAATCTCTAACCACAAACTGTATAGTTATGAGAAAAACGATGCTTCCAGCAGTTGAAGAGTTCACTATCTTGATTAGATCACTTATGCTCGCATATCTCCATAATCCCTTATAGAGTCCAAACTTGATGAAGAAAAAGAGTCGAATAACAAGCAAAAGGGGCAGATAGGTCAGAAAGATATTAAGATAAAAAGAGGAAAGCATTGACTCAAACCTGATTACAAAGGCAAGATAGTTCGAGATAGAGGCTTGTATCAGAAATATTAATGCGATAAAGACTCTTCTATATTTGAAGATGAAGTTCTTAATAGCCTGATAGATTTTTGTTGTCATGGTATTCATAGAACGGTCCTGCATTCCTGATCTGAACGATCGTCTTAATGATTATCAAGATATCCTTTATCATGTTATGATCCTTTACATATTCCAGAGATAATTTAATCTTATCGGGCAGTATCCTTTTTATGTATAGTTCTTCATATTCATGTGAAAGGGAGAGGATAGACTCTTCATCAGAATATCTCAGAGACGCTGGGTCTGTGATCCCGGGGCGGACGGTCAATATATGTACATAGTCTGATTTAAAAAGCTCAACATATTTTCTAACCTCAGGTCTCGGGCCAACGAGGCTCATATCACCCTTAATGACATTGAATAGTTGAGGTAGTTCGTCGATCTTGTATCTTCTAAGATATTTGCCGACCCTTGTTATCCTTTGATCACCTTTTGCAGTTATTAAGGGTCCGTCACTACCATAAATCATGGTCCTGAACTTTAATATCTTGAAAGGTTTAAAATGTTTGCCGATCCGCTCCTGCGTAAAAAATAGTGGACCCCTCGAGTCAATCTTGATTATTATGCCCACTATAATGAAGACTGGAATAAGAAGGATGATGCCCGTCAGGGAGAAAAAGATGTCGAAGGATCTTTTCAGCATCTATAGCCTGAATTGCTTTAGTGTGTCTAAAACCGAAGTTATTACACGATCTGTGTCTTCATCTGTCATTGATGGATATATCGGAAGTGACACTATCCTCTCGTATAGCCTTTCCGAAACCTGGAAGTCCTCTGAGTTATAGCCAAATGTATTTCTGTAATAGGGATGTTTATGAAGAGGTATGAAGTGGACAGATGTACCTATACCTTTCTTCTTTAGTTCCTCTATGAATTGATTTCTGCTTATCCTAAGCATTTCTGTATTCAGTTTTATTACATAGAGATGCCATGCACTCTCTCTATCCTTTTTTAGGTGAGGGGATTCTATCTCTTCAACCATATTAAATGCCTCTGTATATTTTCTTGCAATTTCTCTTCTCCTATGCCACATCTCTTCTATCTTTTTAAGTTGCGCTATTCCTACAGCGGCATGAAGATCCGTCATATTGTATTTGTATCCTGCCTCCAGTACCTCATAGTACCATGAACCTTCTTCTGTATATCTCTTCCAGGCATCTCGAGATATGCCGTGTAATCTAAGAATCCTCATCATATCAGCCCATTCATCATTTTCTGTGGTAATCATGCCACCTTCTCCTGCTGAGAGGGTCTTGGTAGCGTAAAAACTGAAACATGTAATATCTCCTATAGTCCCGATCTTCTTACCTTTATAAAGGGCTGGCAGGGCATGTGCTGCATCCTCGATAATAAAGAGGTTATATTTATTGGCAATATCCCTTATCTCTTCCAGATCACAGGGTTGCCCTCCAAAATGAACGGGCATAATTGCCCTGGTTTTTTTTGTTATCCTGGTCTCTATTCTTGTGACATCAATATTGAGTGTATCTCCATCGACATCCACGATTATAGGTCTTGCATTAAAATATGTGATAACCTCTGCTGTTGCAGTAAAAGTAACATCCGGAATAATCACTTCATCGCCTTCTGTCAGATTAATTGTCCTGAGTGCCAGGTGCAGACTTGCTGTACATGAATTTGTTGAGATGGCATTGCCTGAGCCTATGTATCCCTTGAATCGATTTTCAAACTCTATGGTCTTAGGCCCCATCGTAAGCCAGCCTGACCTTAGAGAATCCATAACCTCATTTACTTCATCTTCTGTTATGTAGGGTTTATGAAAGGGGATCACTTTTGCAAATTAAGAAAAACTGTATATATCTATATTCATTCTATGTCTCATATCTTTTGACTTATAACTGTTGATGCTATGTAGTCAAACATATTCATTGACATTTTATGTATTCGTGGAACGAGCTATAAGTTTAATTTTCTTTAAAGAATCTCTTTATACAATTTATAATATATATTGTATCTTTTTTCTCATGTAAAGGACCTATTGGAAGTGATAGAACTTCTTTGCTGGCTTTTTCTGCCACGATTAAATCGCCAGAAATTTTCATTTTTCCCTTGAAGACTTTCATTTTGTGGAGTGGGGTAGGATAGTAAATCATTGTTGAAATCCCTTTTTCTCTAAGAAAATGGCGAAGCTTTTCTCTTTCTTGTGTGCGGATCGTATATTGATGGAAAACATGGTTTGAATTACAGATTGATGAAATAGGCAAATGTATACTCTTAATATCTTGAAGATTATGCGTATATATTTTTGCAATCTCTATTCTTTTGTTATTAAATTCGTCAATGTATTTCAATTTTGCCAGCAAGATTGCTGCTTGCAATGTATCAAGTCTAGCATTATAGCCAATGTGCTCAACATTATATTTGTCCTTACCTCCGTGTTTAAGCAACATTCGAACAAGGTTTGCTATATCATCATCATTTGTTGCGACCATGCCAGCATCGCCAAAAGCTCCTAGGTTCTTAGATGGAAAGAAGCTAAATGCTCCAGCGTTTCCAATAGTGCCAAGTTTTTTTTCTTTCCACTTCGCACCAAATGCTTGAGCTACATCTTCAATAACAAATAAATTATATTTCCTTGCAATTCCCATTATTTCATCCATATCGCATGACTGGCCGTACAAATGAACGGGGAGAATTCCCACTACTTTTGACGAGTTGGAAAAAAGATATTCTTTAATTTTTTTTGTGTCAATATTATATGTAAATGGATCTATATCAACGAATATAGGTGTAGCACCAGACCTAAGAATAGAATCAGCTGTAGCCGTGAACGTGAAAGGAGTTGTAATAATCTCATCTTTTTTTGAAAAAAATTCTTTTCCTTTGAGTTTAATTGCAAGTGCCCTTAGTGAAAGCACAAGAGCATCTGTTCCAGATGAAACTCCTATACAATGTTTAACATTAAGGTATTTACTGGTTGCATTTTCAAATTTTTCTATCTCAGGCCCTAAAATCCATTTCTGATGTTCAAGGCATTTTTGTAAAGCAGATTCAATGTCCTTTTTTAAATATTTGTATTCCCTTTTGAGATCAAGCATTTGTATTTCTTTCATGATTCTCTAATTATTAGAAGATTATCATTTTCTATTTTATATTCGTTACTGCACTCATCACATACTGCATAGCTACCTTCAAACTTCAAGGTTCGACCACATTTGCATGCCCATCCAATTTTTTTTGCGGGCACTCCTGCAGCTATTGCATAATCAGGAACGTCCGATTTCACAACGGCCCCCGCACCAATTATTGAATATTTTCCAATTGTAACGCCACATATAATCGTTGAATTTGCTCCTATTGTTGCACCTTTTTTTACCAGTGTATTGCGAAACTGGTGTTTACGTTCAATAAAAGCTCTCGGGTTATATACATTTGTAAAAACACAGGATGGTCCGCAAAAGACTTCATCCTCCAGTGTTACCCCTTTATAAATCGACACATTATTCTGAATTTTACAACCGTTGCCGATTTTAACATCTGGACCTATCATAACATTCTGGCCAATAATGCATTTATTACCTATCTCTGTACCACTTAGAACATGAGAAAAATGCCATATTTTGACATCGTTACCTAATTTTACATTCGCATCAACATAGGCGCTTTCATGGACATAAGTAGAGCGCAGAAAATCAATCTTAGTATCCAAAGCCGATCGCCCATTATCTATCTTTTTTATATTGTTCAAAGATATTTCTGCTCGCTCCAGGACTCTCAGAACCTTAAGTCCTTCACGACCGTCAGTTATTGGTCTCTTTCTTTGTACAACACACTCTATAAAATGATTTAATTCCTCTTTTAGAGGCTCTTTTTTTTCCACAGGTATAACTTGATAATCCGCCTTTTGGGCAATAGGTATCTTCCCGTTTTTCCATTCTATTTTATGAGGAAAGAGAAATAGTTTTTCCTCAGTCATATCATCGAAAACAGCCATTGCCTTTGATCCAACAACTACCAGTTTTTGCTCCTTATAAGGATGGAGCCAGCTAACAAATATATGACTCTTTATTTCATTTTGAAATTCAAGCATGGTCAGAGTTGTATCATAGATATTGGTATTAAGATAGTCTCCTCCAAATGCAGAAATGTTTATAGGTTCTTTGTCAAGAAGCATGAGAATAACAGAAATATCATGGGGGGCAAAGCTCCACAAAATATTTTCCTCGGTTCTAAGTTTACCTATATTAAGGCGATTAGAATAAATATATTGAATTTTACCGAGTACACCTGTTGATAACAGTTCTTTAAGTTTTATAATCGCTGGATGATAATGCAATATATGACCAACCATCAATATCCTTTTATTTTTTTCCGCAAGTTCAACAAGTTCTTCACCTTCTTTAGAAGTCAATGACAGTGGCTTTTCAACGAAGACATCCTTTCCTTCAATTAAAAAGCTTTTTACAAGTTTATAATGGGTATTTGCAGGTGTTGCTATAGCAACGGCTTTAATCTCCGGATTTCTGAGTAAATCTTCAAACGAATCAGTAAAGTCTATTGCAGGGTATTTTTTCTTATATGGGGAAAGCACTTCTGTATCTATGTCACAACAAGTATGAAGCAGATTTACAAGATTGCGAAAGACATTTCTCCCCCAATAGCCGAGTCCTACCAGGCCAATAAATTTTCCGGAAGTCTGATATTCGCACAGATTAAACATTACACTTATAATTTTTTCTGTAAATTACTTCTACCTGTTAAAAAATAAAAATTTTATGCCTTGACTATCCTGTCCGGGCTGACCTTTGTATTTTTGATCAGATTCCTTGTGTCAATAATTAATTGGCAATTTTTTGCTATAAATTCGGCATCATAAACCGAGTGATCCGTAGCAATGATAACACAATCATATTTCCTAAGATTCGTTTCTGTTAATTGGACAGAAACTTTATTTAATTTATATTTTCTCAGTTTTGGAGGATTATGTATGAATGGATCATTATAATCTACCTCTGCTCCTTTCTCTTTTAGTATCTCCATTAGTTTTAATGAAGGAGACTCCCTGACGTCATCCACGTCTTTCTTATAGGCCAGACCGAGAATAAGTACCTTTGCACCTTTTATGCTCTTGCCTTTTTTATTTAAGGCTTCTAAGGTTTTATGAACAACGTAATATGGCATTTTTGTATTTATTTCGCCTGCAAGCTCAATAAAACGAGTAGAAAAATCGTATTCCCTTGCCTTCCATGTAAGGTAGAATGGGTCTATGGGTATGCAATGGCCCCCGAGTCCGGGACCGGGATAAAAGGCCTGAAAACCAAAAGGTTTTGTTTTTGCTGCCTCGATAACTTCCCAGATGTCGATTCCCATTTTATCAAAAATCATCTTCATCTCATTAACTAGTGCAATATTGACAGCTCTGTAAATATTTTCTAATAGCTTTGTAGCCTCAGCAACCTTTGTGGAAGATACAGGGACTACCTGGTTTACAATCTCGCCGTAAAGAGTACAGGCTACTTCAAGACAATTTTTGCTGAACCCACCAATTACCTTTGGTATTGTTTTCGTAGAAAATTTACCATTATTAGGATCTTCTCTTTCTGGAGAATAGGCAAGGTAGAAATCAATTCCTGCCTTAAGTCCTGTCTTTTCCAGTATGTTTCTCATATCCTCATCTGTTGTCCCTGGATATGTAGTTGACTCTAACACTATTAATTGATTTTTTCTAAGATTATCTGCGATAGTCTGTGTCGTATTCAATACAAAAGACAGGTCAGGCTCCCTATTTTTATTTAGTGGAGTTGGAACGCACACGATTATACAGTCCATTGTTGATAACAGGGTAAAATCCGTTGTGGGGATAAATGACTTACATTCCTTAATTAGGGAAGAATTTATATGTTTAATATAACTTTTGCCTTTTTTAAGAAGTTTAACCTTTTCCTCGTCTATGTCAAAACCCGTTACATTGAATCCAGACCTGCAGAATTCTATTACAAGTGGGAGACCAACATAGCCCATGCCGATAATTCCGACATCGACATCATGGTTTTTAATGAGTGCTATGAGTCAGGTGTGAATGCTGTCGTATTTTCAAAGCTCCGCCTTCTCGGTTACAGAACCGATTGGAGATATAAACAACTGGGACTTTAACGGTTTATTAGATCAATTCTAAATCCTCGGCATAGACCTTAACGCCAATGCTTCTTCCGAGGATTTCTATATTTACAAGAAACATATACTGTTCGTTTTTAACCTTCAATGTTCCTTCAGCTCCAGTAAGAGGGCCTCTCTTGATCCTTACCCTTGATCCCTCCTTCAAGCCCGGATAGATATCTATTTCTCGACCACTTTCTAACATTAGCCTTAGAGAGTTTATCTCTTCATCAGGCACGGGAATGGGATTGGCTGCCTCTGATGATAGAAGCGTCACTATACCCCTGGTCTTCAATATATCTAAGAAGTTCTCATAGCTTGGGATTGTTCTGATAAAGAGATAGCCAGGAAAAAGGGGAAAGTCTATCCATTTCTTTCTATCCTTCCATGTCCTTATCTTTCTTACAACAGGGAGAAATGTTTCTATATCCTTTTTGGATAGTTCATTCTGTGCAACAAATTCGTGCCGTGACTTTGTATATGCCGCATACCAGTTCATCGCTATTCATTAAAGCAATTACCGTGCCTGTATGTATAATCTTTACTGATAGGGGAGACCAAAGCATCTGCTATCTCTCAGAATCCTGAAGCGATTTAACTTTTTTAAGCCAGCATCTTACGAAGACAAATCAGCATACTAAGAAGGGTAATACTAATCGACAACTTTTTTTATATAGCGCTATGCCCGATAAAGAAAGTTATGATTCACGAATTACCTGCATAATTTGGTTTAAAATCCCTGTGGTGGATCTGTATCCTTAAGGGACACTGTATCTAATTGAAACATTTAAGATGGTCAATGGGAAACACTCAATTTCTTATATAAGGCCTTTCTGGATATGCCTAAGAGTTTTGCCGCCTTTGACTTATTTCCATTAGAAAGTCTCAAAGCATCCTTAACAGCCTCTAACTCAAGCTCTTTGAGGGTTTTAAGATCAGAATCGAAGGAAGTTATAACCCTATCAAGCCTTCTTTTGACCTCAACTGTTCCCTTAAGTTCTTCAGGCAGATCCTGAATCGTTATCCTTTCACCCCTTGAGATAACAACAGCCCTTTCGATTACATTTCTTAATTGCCTGATGTTGCCCGGCCAGTGAAAATCGATGAGTAGATTCATTATATCCTCTGGAATTATTACCGTTTTTCCCTCTCTCAGGTTGAACTCCTTAATAAATCCTGATACCAATAGAGGTATATCCTCTTTCCTATCCCGCAGTGGTGGCAATTTTATTTCAACTACATTGATTCGGTACAGGAGGTCTTCCCTGAATCTCCCTTCCTTAACTTCTCTCTGGAGATCCCGATTTGTTGAAGAGATAAGCCTGAAATTAACCTTTATCTTTGTATTACTGCCTAACCTTTCGATCTCCTTCTCCTGTAATACCCTTAGCAGCTTTGCCTGCATAGAGAGTTCTAACTCTCCAATCTCATCGAGAAATATGGTGCCTCCTGCTGCCTCCTCAAATCTTCCTATTCTTCTTGAGGTGGCCCCAGTAAATGCCCCTCTTTCATATCCGAAGAGTTCTGACTCGATCAGTTCTTTAGGGATTGCTGCACAATTAACCGCCACAAAGGGTTTATCCTTTCTGGTGCTGTGAAAGTGAAGGGATCGGGCGATCAATTCTTTTCCTGTACCTGTTTCACCACTAATAAGTACACTGCACTCAGAATTCTTGATTGACTCGATGGTATCAATGACCTTTTTAATCTCTGGGTTTTCCCCGAGTATCGTGATCTCCCGACTATTATTGTCCACAAGTCTCGATCTAAGGTAGGAAAGTTCTCTTTTAAGGTTTCGTTGCTCAATAGCCCTATCAAGGATACTTTTTAGTTTAGTGTAATCAGGTGGTTTTATGAAATAATAAAAGGCTCCGCAAGTCATTGCATTAACTGCTGATTCAACAGTCCCGTAGGCGGTGAGGAATATAACAGGCAAGTCCGGGAAATTATTTTTCACATATTCGAATAGCTCGATACCATCGCGACCTGGCATCTTTAGGTCAGTTATTATGGTATCTATATCAATTTCGTGAATCATATTAATTGCCCTTTCTACATTTTCAGCACCCGATGTTTTATACCCAGCTTTAGATAATATTGCAGAAAGCACCTTTATAGCATTCGGTTCATCATCAACGATTAAGACGTTTCCTCTCGTATCAATCATCCCCTGCCTCCTTTCTTAAAGGAAGATACAGTTTCACTGTTGTTCCTGTCTTTTCTTCATTGATCTTCATCCATCCTCCATGGCAGTGAAGGATCAGTCTTGTTAGCGTTAAACCGAAACCCCTGCTATTTTTAAACCTGTTCTGTCTTTTGCCGCTGGTCATAATGCCAGGACCTGTATCTGATATGGCTATTAGGACATAATTACCTTCCTGAAGATGTTCAACCCCTGTGGTGATCTTTAATTCGCCTCCTCCTGTCATTGCCTCTATTGCATTTTCTACGACATTCATTATCGCCTGCTGAATCTGAAGGGCATCTCCTTTAACTAATGGAAGTTTTTCGAGGTTATAAGAGGTTTTTATGTTATGTTTCCTTGATTGTGCCGAAATCAAAGACCTGATCTTTTTTAGCATGACATTAATATCTATATTAGACAGTTCAAAGCTCTTAACCGGGAGATTAAGAAATCTTGATACAATGTTGTCCATCTGATTGACTGCTTCATCTATGAGGTCTGTATATTCTATGATTTCGTTATCTCCAGGGCGACTATCCCTCAAGAACTGACTGGCCCCTTTAATGGTGTTAAGGGGTCCCCTCAGACCATGGGCATGAGAGGCAGCCTCAAAGAAGTCTGAAAAATTCTGAAGGTGCTCTATGCTGGAGCGAGACGGATCATAGGTTATTTTGACCCTGGCGCCTTGAATCGTCTTGTCCCTGCCAATTATTGCTGATATCTCAAGATCCGCCTTTCTTTCTCCTTGTGAAGAGTTTATGGGATAATCCTTGTATAAGATTATCATCTGATCACGCATAGCCTTTGAAATTGCATCGGCATTGCCAAGTCTGATTCTGCTCAGGACCTTGTAATATTTCTTACCTATTGCCTCTGCTGGTTTAATCCCTGTGAATGAGGAAATACCCTCCCCCCAGGATGTAATATTTAGAAACCTATCAGTGTAAAAAATACAATCCCCCATTAAAGGCTATCTAATATAAACAGCGTTCTTTACTTCCTTAATTTAAGGATTGCAGAAATTTTGAGAAATGTCAATATTAAAAATTTTTAATAATGTAGAGGATTGCTGAAAAATTTTTATGGAATGGATTTTGCTAATTTTATAATGAGGCTTAAGATGTGTGGAATAGTTGGTTATATTGGAAATAAAGAGGCAATCCCTATCCTCATAGAAAGTCTTGAAAGGCTCGAATACAGAGGGTATGATTCAGCAGGTGTGGCCTTTCAGAATGGGAAGGGGATTGAGGTTTATAAGACCGTTGGCAGGATAAGGGATCTCAGGGCAAAGGTCCCGGATGTTTCAGGTGTGAGGATAGGTTTAGGACATACCCGATGGGCAACTCATGGTTCTCCCTCAGAGATAAATGCCCATCCCCACATAGCAGGTGGTATTGTTGTTGTTCATAACGGAATCATAGAGAATTACAGGGAATTAAAGGCACAACTGTTATCAGAGGGTCATGTTTTCTCGTCGGAGACAGACACAGAGGTGATACCACATTTGATCCTGAAGAAGTGCAGGGAAGGATTACCAGTAGATATAGCTATTGAAGAGGCTGTATCAGCTTTGAAGGGTAGTTTTGCCCTTGGCATAATGAGCGAGAATATGCCAGGGATTCTCTTTGCAGTCAGGAAGGGAAGCCCTATCGTGATAGGAATAGGCGATGAAGAATTTTTCTTTGCCTCTGATATACCTGCTCTGCTTCCATATACAAGGAGATTTGTGTTCCTTGATGATGGAGAGATCTGTATCCTGAGTAGGGAAGGTATTAAATTGAGATCTGTAAGTACTGGTGGATTGATTCCCCTGAATAAGAAGATTAAGGAGGTGGATTGGGCTCCTGATATGGCTGAAAAGGAAGGATATGAACATTTTATGTTAAAGGAGATATACGAACAACCTGCCGCCGTTATGAATACGATCAGGGAGTGGATAAATAAACCCGCTGAGCTGCTGAATGAACTCGGTATCAGCAAGAAAATCAAGGATCTCAGAAGGTTACATATCGTTGCCTGTGGAACTTCCTATCATGCGGGGCTGATAGGTAGGTATATAATAGAAAGATTTGTCAAGATTCCAGTAAGTGTTGATATTGCCTCTGAATACAGATACATGGATCCAATAGTTACAAAGGGAACGTTGTTCATAACGATAACACAGTCAGGCGAGACTGCTGATACCCTTGCTGCTCAGCGAGAGGCAAAGGATAGAGGGGCATTTACTTTGACCATATGTAATGTTGTTGGCAGCACTGCAACAAGAGAGGCTGATGCAGTGCTATATACAAGGGCGGGTCCAGAGATAGGTGTTGCATCTACAAAGGCCTTTACTGCCCAGATTGCTGCGTTATGCCTGATGGCAATAGCAATAGGTATGAAAAAAAGCAGGCTTTCCGATGTTGAAAAGGAGACCTTGGATTCCTTTTTGATGAATGTTCCTTCTCTGATTGAGAGGGCACTGAAGCTTGATCGGAGATTAAAGGATATTGCCAGGATGCTTATTTCTACAAAGAATTTCCTTTTTCTTGGAAGAGGTATCAATTATCCAGTTGCCCTCGAAGGGGCTTTAAAGATGAAGGAGATATCATACATACCTTCAGAGGGTTATCCTGCTGGTGAGATGAAGCACGGGCCTATTGCCCTGATCGAAAAGGGTTTGCCCGTTGTCTTCCTTGCACCCTTCGACCATCTCCATGACAAGATCTCATCAAATATTGAGGAAGTAAAGGCAAGGGGTGGTAAAGTGATAGTTATCACGGATTCTCCTGCAGCATATAAAGAAAAGTCAGACATTCTTATAAAAGTTCCACCAACGCATCCTGCTTTTACACCCTTCGTAAATGTAATACCTCTGCAACTCTTGGCTTATCATGTAGCAGTCCTGAAAGGGAATGACGTTGATAAACCAAGGAATCTTGCAAAGAGCGTTACTGTAGAATAAGTTGACAAAAAACGAGGGCCTGTTATAATTTTAGATATGCTTGACACCTTTAAAATAGAAACCTTTGAGGACATCCTGAAGGCGCTTAAGGAGAGGCCTGATTGGCTTGAGGAGCTAAGAAGGATCATCCTTACGGAAGAACTCATAGCCCTTCCACAGAAGTTTGAGATATTCTTACAGAAGGAATTCAGACCCCTCAGGGAAAAGGTTGAAAGGATGGAAGGTGATATAGATATCCTCAAACAGGATGTGGCCGTGCTCAAACAGGATGTGGCTGATCTTAAGGGAGACAATTTTGAAAGAAAGGTGAGGGAGAGGGCTCCTTCTTATTTTGGAAGACTCATAAAGAGGTGCAGGGTTGTACTCCATGAGGAACTGGCAAACAGCCTTGATGATGCAGTAGAGGAAGGCATTATTACCGAGGATGAAAAACAGGATGCCTTAAACATTGATGTGGTTGTTACAGGATATCTCAAAGAAGACAGGGAAAAGAAGGTTGTAATAGCATCTGAGGTATCCCTCAGGGCTGACAGGGTTGATGTGGAGCGTGCCTATGAAAGGGCAAATATTTTTGGAAGGGCTATGAGAATCCCTGCGATTGCCGTTGCCATAGGAAAGGAGACCACAGAGGGAGCAAAGAACAGGTCAGAAGAACTCGGGGTTATATTATGTTGAGGCATAAAAACTACCTCATGAATCACGGCGCCATGGATTTTGTAATTCGAGGTCTTTGGTTTGATAAGATAAGAGGGAGGTATTTAGATGCCAGGCTTAGAGGAAAGGGTTGAGTCACTTGAGAGTCTTCTTGGTCAATTCATTATTCACACTGATGTAGCATTAAGAAGATTAGAAAAGGAGATGGCTGCCTTTAAGGATGAGATGGCTGCCTTTAAGGATGAGATGGCCAGATATAGGAAAGAGCAAGATGAAGAATGGAAGAAATGGAGAAAGGAGTGGAGCAACCTTGCAAGGAAGATGGGAACCATTGTGGAAGACCTGATAGCACCAGCTTTAAGGCCAGTTCTCAGCAAGTATTTCAACTGTGAGGTATCAATGGAAGGCCAGAGGCTTTTCAGACGGAAAAATGGAGAGGACTATGAAGTTGATGCCGTAGCAGCCTGTAATGATAAGGTCTTCATGGTAGAGGCTCGCTCAACCCCAAGGTATGAGGATATAAAAGACATAAAAGCAAAGGCCGAGAGGTTTTTTGAATTCTTCCCAGAGCATAGGGGAAAGGAATTGATAGTGATATTTGGCAGCATAACCTTTCCAGAGAATATGATTCAGCATGCAAGCAGAAACGGTCTGTATGTCCTCGCCTGGAGGGAGTGGGAATATATGGATATACTGAATTTTGATGAGGTGAAGAGATAAGGATGCCCACCGTTCCACACCTGTAGCTGGTTATGTATTACACGACCAAATCTTGATTGGTATATTACCACTCAAAGCTCTGGACAACGATTACGCCTCTGGCTTCTGCACCTTTTTTGAATCCCTTTGTTGCATAATGGGTTATCAGGAGGCGTAGCACTTCCACATCTCCATATTTCTCCTTTACTGCTTGACCTTTTCTTCTAATTCCTCGAATACCTCCTCTATGGATTCTTCTCTTCTTTCATCGAGCCTCAGTTTTGACTCTCCTACTATATAAATCTCTTTTCCATTTTTCCTCGCCTTTCCAAATATATTGATCTCCTTACCACCAATCTCCTCTCTAATAAGCCTTTCCGTTATTTCAATCCCGAATCTCTCCTTTAAGAATCCTGGTAGCATCCTGAATGCCTCATTCTCAAAGGCATAACTCATGGTTCTTGAAAAACCTCCAAAATCACTCCTTAAATTATTAAGACTCCTTGTTAGATTTGTAACCTCCAACTCTGTCCTCCTCTGGGCCTCTGCAAGCTCCTCTACCCTCTGTTCTGTCCTCCTCTGGGCCTCCGCAAGCTCCTGAAGAGCCCTATCA